>JAGLXC010000225.1 GCA_023133095.1 Gammaproteobacteria bacterium
CGATAGCCTCACCACGAGCAGCTGCAGCAATAGCAGGTGGAAGCTTTTCGGTTGTAGCACCAAGTGTTATACTGCTCGCAGCATATTCCATCCGCCTAAAAAGAAACTCTTCGCTCCTAAACCTTGCAAAATCATCTTTGTATAATGCTTGCCTTTGCTGATATTGCACTCCCATATATTCTAAAGCAGATCTAAAAGCAGTTATTTCTGGTGTTTCATTGCCTGCCAATATTTTGTTACAATCATACAGCAATTGCCTTGGAGTTCCAATTCCATCTCCTGAGCACCGAAAGTAACAATTAACTGCAAGCTGACATGTTCCTATAACGTCTTGATTTTGTGTTTTACTTATCAAAAACAACAACTTTTCTCTTGAACAAAAACATTCACATATCTCTTCACATATCTTAATAACATGTGGCCTAAACTTAGCACTGCTATCTTTTGATACATAATTTTTCAGGATATTCAATATTTCATCTATAGAAAACTTATCTATGTTATCATATAGAACATTAATAATCTTACCCTTAGTCTCTAACCCTACGCTCATCCAATCATCAAGTGTCGCAATACGATTGGCAAAATAAATTAAGAATGGATTCTGCCCCTCATTAATTAGTTTTTTTCTATTATTATCTAAATCACCTTCAATAACTAATTGTCTTACATTAACAGATTGTTTCTGTTGACTTTCATTCACTTTAAAAAACAGTTTCCTTACCTGCGGTGTAACAGTTCCGCGACCTAATTCCTTTATTTTATCTACCACTGCCATCAACAATTCTTCACTATCTAAATAGCAGAATCTTTCCGGCAAATGTGCTTTATACTTTTCCCATGCTTTGGTCGCATTATTCTTATTACAATCAAATATAGCCTGCGAAAATTCTTTTACAAATAATAGCTCTGCTACTTTGCTTAGTAAAATTACTATTGTATTATCTCTCGTCGAAGAAAAAGAGTTTTTTTCCAAAAACTCGAAAAACCAAGATAAACTTTTGGATTTCAGCACATCAATTAAAACAGGATAGGATAAAATATCCGTAATTTTAGATAAACAGTTATCATAAGCACCAGGAAGAACCAACTGTTTCGCCAAAACTCCTACTGCAGATAAATCTCTATGGAAAGAAGACTCTTTTTTTAGCTCACTTAAGACTATAATATCTTCTACACTATTTACCAAAACCCTATTAGCAATATCCATACATACATCTTGTACTATTGTTAAAACATGCTCAGTTAGCACACTTTTTAACTTCAAATCCGATGCTGCCCATATTAGTAACTCACATGTTACAGCTCTGCAAAGCTTTATAGCCTCAACTATATTCTCATCAACAATTTCCTGCATCCCTGCTCTAGCGGTAACCCCAGTACCAAGATAACAACTAAAGCCACCTCCAGTTGTATCAACAACCAAAACAATAGTATCCTGCTTCCACTTGCCTATTCCTTTATCACCTGCTGCTACTATTTTCATTTCACTAATATTTAACAAAGCTTTTATTACAAACTCATACAACGACCCTTTAGGATTACCATTAACCGCTTCAAGCAAAGCCATGCTTACAGCTCTTTTTACGTCAAGCGTAACCTCAGGATCTGCAGAAGTAACCACTCTTGCAATAACTTCCAAGATAGGTGGCAGAAATTCTTCGGTTGTTTTGGCTACAGGTTTAGCCCTAGTAGGAGTAGTCAAGCGTTCCAAAAAAGAAGCTGTACGCCCACTTTTCTGAGGTGTAACTGTAACCATAGCTGATTCAGGTGGTACTTCATCATCTATCTTTAGCCAAAAGGAGCGCAATTTATCGGCCTCTTGCGGCAATACTTTAATATATGTTTGAAATAACAGACGACGCAACTCTTTATCTTCTTCGCCTCCTGATACTTGCAAATTTAGTGATTTTATAACATCCAACACTTGTGTTAAATGATCTGTTAGCTGCCCTGCCTGTTTCCACTCATCTCTTTGACTATTAATAGCCCAATAAACTCTTGCTTCTCTTTGCTTACGCTCACTAACCAGCTCCATTTTCTCCCATCTGTCGCAACCTACTGCTGTTAAAAGAGGCCTGATTTCAGCATCAGTAATAGTAGGAGTTGACTCATAAGGGTCTATAGTTTTTCCCAGAGCATGATATAAGGTATCAGCCATTCTCAGCCTCATTGGCGAAACCAGAACAACTTTACCTTCTTGGGTTGGCACAAATGCAGCTACAGGCATCTGCTCAACCCGACCAGCTAAAACCAACCTCTTTGCATCTAAATCTCCAGCCCCAGGGGAAGGAGATTCCACGCTACCGTCAGCTAACATATGAACAGGCTGAACATCCTGTCCGTTAATAAGAACCCCCTGAAGATCATCCTCTGATAAAAAAGCTCTAGAGCCAGGACTTCCTATAGGGTTGCGTACTTGACCCCGTAATAATAAAACTTTTGAGGATAAGCAAAAGGTAGTTAAACTATCTAAAACACTAGCGTCCTTGTATCTAGCTAAATTCCCTATCAAACAAATAGCGCGATTATTTGCACTGGAAATCCATTGATTTAATACAGCAATAGCTGCCGGACTACTAAGATCACGAAAAATTTTAACATTACAGTTGGCCCAATCTGATGGCAGACAAACAACCGGATTATCATTAAAATGGTATTGTAGAGCTTTACCAACACCTGCACCTACAACTGGCATAATTTTGCTAACTTTAAGTTCGTCGCTGGGACTAGCAGGGATTCCTACTGTTGCTAATGCTATTGCCGGAGGAAGCTCTTTTCTTGCAAAACTGAAATCATCTATCCTAATAGGTTTAGCCACAACACCAGCTGATCTATATGACTCTAAAAGCACATCATATAATCCCCTAAAACGCCCTACCCCATTATCTTCATCTTGTAAAGCGCTAGCATTTAGCTGATCTTCTAGCTTAGCAAGCAATTTAGGATTGCTAAGATGTGATAATATTCGAGAAACCGTAGGATCTACATCATCCCCACCATTTGCACACGAATTTTCTATTAATCCTCCCGTTTTACTTTGATTGATCACATCCACTAACTGCATTACAGCATGTACAGCCTCATGCAATTCAACATTATGATCATCGATCCATAAGCTCAATGCTTGTTCAAATTGCAAGCAAACGCTTATCTCTAATTTCTCTAGCCTATCATGCAATATAGCTTTAGCGACAACATACATCAATATGCCTCGCTGCGGCAAACTAAACTTAAACCCTTGACCATCACTACCATTAAATCTAAAACTTGCATTTATTTGGTTAAACGCCTCTAACGCAGATTTTTCTCGAATAGCATTATCCAAGACTACTAAACAATTTATTACCGCTGAAATAGCTTCGTGATTAAACCCTTGCCGCCAGCCAATATCATATGTAACAAACATATTATAGATATCACCAACCAATGCTCCTGCTACAAATTCAGGCTGAATAGCTGGTTTGTCTTTATTATATTCAGATAAAACATTTCTAAATTTTTGTTGTACTTCCGAGCCACATTTAATAACCACAGCAGCTATGCGCTGAAAACACTCATTATCATTTAAATCAAAGCCCGCATAATAAGAATAATTGCCACATAATAGAATAATTTTTCCTGCATCAGCACTAGCATCTTTAATAGCTGCAATAAATTCTCTAACAAACAGTAACCTCATTATATCTTTAATAATATTTTGAGTGTATCTGTTTTGTTTTGTGTAAGGATAGAGAAACATCTGGAGAAAATTTTGAAAAATCGCTACATGATCTGGCGCTGTTTTAACCTGATCAAAACAAGGATCTAATAACTGCATAAAATAGTAATCTGGAATCTCAGTCTGATCTGTTACTACAGCCAAAGTAGCTCTTCCTAAAAATATCTTTTTAAAATCACTCAGTGCTTTCATAAGATCAGTTGATAACTTTGTAAAAAGCTCTACAAATTGGATCTTTAAAACATCATCAGCAGCCTGACAGATGACTGAGCGCACTATCTTTCTTATATCATTAGCAGAACCTTCAAGACTTTCTGTAGTTGATAGATCTAATCTTAGCATTATAAATTCATATTGCTGAACAACAGTTCTTTGCTGTCCATTTGCAACTGTTACGCTATTAAATAATATCTCACAATAACCAGCTTTAACATTCCATGGAATCTCATCACAAAAAGCTATTTCCTGCATAATTTGATAAATAATGCCATGTATAGACGTGAGTTCATAAGTGGATTTAGTTAAACCCCAGGTCTTAAAGCCCGTCAAAATATCTTTTCTTACACCATCATCTTGCGCAGCAATCACCTTCAACGTTTCAAAATATAATCTGTCTTCTTGATGCAATAGTACTAGTGGCTGTGGTGAAGGGCTCCGCATTGATCCAAATGATGAAAATGTTGTACCACCTCTTTTTCTTGCTGTAGATGTTGATTGATCTGTCTCTGACAATTTTAACTTTAATTCCATCGCTAAAGATCGCAACGGGGGCTTATCTCTTTCTTCAGCAACGTTAATTAGCGCACTAATTAACGGCTCAAACACTCCCATCTTTTTACCATTACCCAGCAATGGGCTAAAGATATTAACCAGTCTTATAACTCTGATCAGCATAGCTTCATTCCAGTCATCAGTAGATTGGGTTAAACTTGTTAATCCTCGCTCTATCTGATTATAGCTTTCCATTCCTTTATCCTCTATACCAAATGCAGGATTTATTCCATTATTAATTAGGTAGAGCAATGAAGCATGATTACTCCAAAAATCAGGATCATAACTGGTTTTAAATTCTGCAAAGGATACCCATAAAGCCAATTTTGTCTCTCTATTAGCAAATGGTTTTACTGCATTTACATAGA
>JAGLXC010000226.1 GCA_023133095.1 Gammaproteobacteria bacterium
CTGTTCGCCTGCTTGAACAGCATAGCTATAAATCACCTTATCTGCCATGCGGCGAAAGCGCTCTGTTAAGTTGCTGCAAAATTCTAGCTCTTTGGCAGCATTACAGTGCGGCATAAGTAGTTGTTGCTGTAATTGTAGCGGAATAAATGGAGTAGGGTGGGCAACAGAGGGCCAATTGTTATCTTGCATGCCCATGACCCAGAGATGATCAAAATTAAGACCAGCAGCCTCTAAAGCGCCCAGGATTTTAATGTTGGCTTGAGGGCGAGCTACTTGATATATAGTTTTGCTGGTTAAAAGCTGCAGCTGTTCTAGAGCTTCTGTTGTAGTTAATTTTGTGGAGATTAGTGTTAAGGAGGCAAAATTTTCTAATACCTTTTCCCAGCGTGTTATAAGATGTTTATGTGAAATTTTAGGCCAAGTTTCACGTTGCAATTTTGTGATGAAGTAATTTATCCAATTGGCAGGAGAATGGTTTAGATTGCCTGGAGTCGTTTGTAGAATCTGTAAAGCCTCCTGAATTAACGCAAGTTCACTTAGGTGTTCGCCAATAGAGATATCAAAATTATCTGGATTAATTTTGTTAAAAATATACGCTATTTCGCTTCGTAGCATAGTTAGGTTAGGCACAATGCAACCAATCAATGCTGTTGGGTTTTGCTTGGTGCATTTTTTGGCCCATACGGCCATAGCAGTTAACTCTTCTTCGCTAGTTGGAAGTTTAACGCGGATCTGTTCGGCCTCTTTATTATTTGGATCAAGATAGTCAATTAAGACTCCTTTAGCGGTTAAAGTATCAAGTAGCTCTGTAATGTCAGGGGTGATTTGATCAAATCCTGCTAACGTTAATCGTTTTGGTAAGCTGATTTTATCTTTGCTCACAAAAGAGATTAATTCTTCAGTTATTTCTGCTTGTGTCAGCCAGTTATTATAATGGCAGCGCTGCTTGAATGTTTTCGCCCATTTTTGAAACAGTAAGCTATCTTCTGTATTGGCAAAAGCTGGGTGATTAATATCAATCTGCCACTCTTGCAACAAGCTGTAGCTTTGCTGCAATGCTGCAATTGTAGCTTTAGGGTGTAATAACTGGAGCTGATCAGTAGTTTTAGCAAGAATTGTTTCCCATAATAGGGTGGCTTGTGACTCATTAAGAAGGGTTTTATTGCCGCTGTTTTTTTGCCAGCTACGAAGAATCCAGGCATGGAGCGGTAAGATATCTATTGAGCTCCAGGCCTTGTTACCACGGCTTTTTTGCACAGCATCAAAGTCTTGCTTCAAGTGTCTGGTTAACCTGCGGTTAGGAGTGATGATTGTAGTATTTGTGACTTCCGTATAACTCATTGATTTTAAATAATATTTGAATAAAATGGTTAAAATTTAGGCAATCTGTATCAAAGCCTATATTACCAATGTGTAGCGCGCTTTGCTAACGAAATATCCACATAGTTATCCACAGAATTTGTGCATAACTTTGTTAACTATTCAGTACTATCCAAAAACGGCCATTGATGGACAATCTTGAATTAAAAAATCTCCTCCAAATACTCATTTACCCTTCGCGATTAAACTTTATGCTGTGTTGTCTACGCCCATTCACAATCCTCATTTATTATAATAAACTCCGGTTGCTCATGGGCTTGACGCCTTGTCTAAAATCAAATCGCTTTGAATATTATAAAATTTAAGTATAAAATTAGGTCTGACATCTGCAAATGACAGCGGTTGCCAGATATTTTTAAACCATACCCCTAAGGGTATATTTACTAGATGAGGTAAAACATGTCATTATCAATAACAGAAAAAGCAGAGATTGTTAAACAATATGGCCAGGCAGAGGGCGATACTGGCTCTCCAGAGGTACAAGTCGCGCTTTTAACAACAGACATTATTAAATTAACAGAGCATTTTAAATTACATAAACATGACCACCACTCCCGGCGTGGTCTAATTAGAAAGGTTAATTTACGCCGTAAACTCTTAAGCTATCTTAGAAACAAAGATATTGGGCGTTATCGTAAAATCATTTCACAATTAAAACTTCGTGGATAATAAAATAAATATAACTATAGGATAAAAACGTGTTAGCAATAAAAAAGACATTTCAATATGGTGACCATACAGTTGTTTTAGAAACAGGCGCTATTGCGCGACAAGCGACAGGTGCTGTATTAGTTAGTATGGGCGATACTTCAGTACTCGTGACTGCTGTTGGTAGAGCTGAGGCTGTTCCTGGCCGAGACTTTTTTCCTCTTACAGTAAATTACCAGGAGCGCTTTTATGCAAATGGCAAAATACCTGGCGGTTTTTTCAAGCGCGAGGGTAAGCCTAGTACTAAAGAAGCTTTGACCTCACGACTTATTGATAGGCCGTTACGACCAATGTTCCCTGCCGGCTTTAACAATGAAGTACAGATTATTGCGACAGTAATGTCAATGGACCCAGAAATAAACGGCGATATTCCAGCAATTATTGGTGCATCTGCGGCATTAGCTGTTTCTGGAATGCCATTCAATGGACCGGTCGCGGCAGCTCGGGTTGGCTACAAAGATGGTTCTTATTTATTAAATCCGACCAAAACCCAGCTTGAAGATTCAAAGCTTGAATTGGTTGTGGCAGGTACTGAACATGCAGTGTTAATGGTTGAGTCAGAAGCGTATGAACTATCTGAAGAGGTTATATTAGGTGCAGTTATGTATGGCCATGCTGAGATGCAGGTTGCTATTAATGCAATTAAAGAGCTTGCAGAAGATGCAGGTAAAGCTGGATGGGATTGGCAGCCAAAAGTAGCTGATAACGCTTTAGTGGATGCTGTAACGCAAGCGACAGTTGACTCTTTAGCTGAGGCCTATTTAATCAAAGAGAAGCCATTAAGAAGAGATAAATTGGCTGAAGTTTCTGCGCAGGCACTAGAGAAATTTGTAAGTGAAGATGCAGCTGAAGGTGAGCCAACAGCTGATGATGTTAAAAATATAATCGAAGCTTTAGAAAAGAAGATTGTTCGTAATAGAGTTTTAGATGGCGAACCTCGAATTGATGGCCGTAATCTAACTACTATACGACCAATTGTTACAAAAGTTGGAGTTTTTCCTCGTACTCATGGTTCTGCTAACTTTACTCGTGGTGAGACTCAGGCTTTAGTTATGACGACTTTGGGTACAGAGCGTGATTCTCAGATAATTGATATTCCAGAAGGTGATTCAAAAGATAGCTTTATGCTGCATTACAATTTCCCTCCATATTGTGTGGGAGAGACCGGTATGATGTTTGGACCTAAAAGGCGAGAGCTTGGCCATGGCAATTTAGCCAAGCGAGCTTTACAAGCTGTAATGCCCGATTTGAAAGATTTTCCTTATGCTATTCGAGTAGTATCAGAGATCACTGAATCTAATGGTTCAAGTTCGATGGCGTCTGTCTGTGGCGGTAGTTTATCTTTGATGGATGCAGGTGTTCCTCTTAAGGCTCCGGTAGCTGGTATTGCTATGGGCTTAATCAAAGAGGGTGATAGATTTGCTGTGTTAACTGATATTTTAGGTGATGAAGATCATCTAGGCGATATGGATTTCAAGGTTGCAGGTACA
>JAGLXC010000227.1 GCA_023133095.1 Gammaproteobacteria bacterium
CGCCTTGCCTAAAATCCAATCGCTTTGAGTATAATAAACGATAGGATGCAGTATAGTAGATTGCGCGATCAAGTAGCGAAATGACGTTAAAAATTAGAATTGTCGTAAATAAGCTTTCAGGTTTTGTATTATCGAACAATACCGCGAGTAGACTGCTCGAGCATAACAATCATTGGCCTGATTGCATCACAGGTTTCAGCCATAACTTCTAGCTCAGGAAGGATCTCTTTTACTGTACGATTTGTTTGAAAAATTAATTGGTAGGCTGTACGCAGCTGTTTAATAACAGCTCTGCTAAAACCGCGACGCCTTAAGCCAACAAGATTAAGGCCATAGTTGGTAGTTTTACCATGATAGCCAGAAACGTAACTATAAGGCAAAACATCTTTAGGGACACCGGTCATGGCTGCTACAAAACTATGCTCACCAATAACGCAAAACTGAGCAATCTCAGCAAAACCACTCAAAATAGCATAGTCTTCGATGACAACATGGCCTGCTAATGAAGCATTATTAGCAAAAATTATGTTATTGGCTAAAATACAATCATGCGCAATATGCACATATGCCATAAGCAAATTGTTATTGCCAATACGCGTTACCCCGCCACCCTTTACTGTACCACGATTAAAAGTACAAAATTCACGAATGACATTATTGTCACCAATCTCTAACAAAGTATCTTCACCGCTATAGCTAAGATCCTGAGGGTCTTCACCAATAGAGGTAAACTGCAATATCTTATTGTTGCATCCAATTTTAGTGCGGCCTTTAATTACAGCATGTGGTCCAATTTGAGTGCCATCCCCAATCTCAACATTGGCACCAATAATTGTATAGGGACCAATAGTGACATTGGCGCCCAATTTAGCGCTTGGATCTATAATTGCAGTTGTATCGATCATGATTTAAAGTCCTTTATCTTGCGATCATTAGATTGGCAGAACAAGCAACAACTCCATCAACGAAGGCTTCCGCTTTGAACTTCCATACATCTCGCTTACGTCGCTCTACCGCCACCTTAAGCTGCAACTGATCTCCAGGTTCAACTACCTTTTTAAAACGAGCATTATCAATACCAGCAAAATAAAATAGATTTTTATCGCCTGAAATTAGATAGACTAACAGGCCTGCTGCCTGCGCTAAAGCTTCAACCACAAGAACTCCAGGCATAACAGGTTTAGCCGGAAAATGGCCTGAAAAAAATGGTTCATTATAGGTAACATTTTTTAACGCAACTAATGACTTACCCTCTTCATACTCTACTACCCGATCAACTAACATAAAGGGATAACGATGCGGTAAAAATTCTAAAATCTCATGCACATCTAACTTAGTCATTTCTTTGTCTCCGGTTTTTTTGGTCTACTTACTATTTCATCTAACTGCTGAATTAATGATCTAATTCTTAACCATTTACGCTGTGGCTGTGCGGCTAGACCACCTGAATAAACTCCAGGAGTCGTAATATCTTTTTCTACAGCACTTGCAGCTGTAATAATTACTTGATCTGCGAGATTAATATGGCCATTTACATTGACTGCACCGCCTAATATACAGTGCTTACCAATTGTTGTACTGCCAGCTACTGCACTACAACCGGCAATAATTGTATGAGCACCGATCCTAGCATTATGGCCAATCTGAATCTGATTATCTAGCTTAACCCCGTCTTCTATAATTGTATCTTCTAATGCCCCACGATCAACACAGCTGTTAGCACCAATCTCAACATCATTACCAATAGATACGCCGCCTAACTGATGAATCTTACACCACCTTCCAGCTTCATTGGCCATTCCAAAACCATCGGCACCAATTACAGCACCTGAGTGCAAAATCACCTGGGCACCAATCTTTATGCCATAGTAGATAGTAACATTGGGATAAAACTGGCAATTAGCGCCAATTGTAACCCCATCACCAATAGCACATCCTGCCTCAATAACTGTATTCTCGCCAATAGTAACATTATTACCAATAGCACAATTAGCGCCAATGCTAACTGAATCAGGAATCTGACAATTTTGCCCAATGGCAGCATTAGCATGAATGCCTAGCATAGCTTTAGGCTCCAGGCTAAATAGATTAGTTAATTTAGCATAACTTAGATACGGATTTTCAACCAGCAAAGCATTGCCAGTATAATCTTCAGCATCTTTAGCTGTTAAAATAACAGCGCCAGCTTGAGTTGTTGTTAGATATTGTCGTGCACTGGGTACAAACCCTGGCACTCTGCCCAAAAAACTTATTTGCGGAGCCTTAGCTGTTGCCAGCGGAGCTATGCTAGTAATACTATAATCTGCATCACCGCGTAACTCCGCCTGCAAAAATTCCGCAATTTTACCTAATGAATATTGCATTACAACTTAACAGGTAAATTACTTCAATTTATTAATTACTTGATCAGTAATATCCATCTTTGGATCGTTGAAAGCTACACTCGCTTTGGTCAACACAATATTAAGACCTTGTGTTTTAGCAACGCCCTTTACTGCAGTTTCAATATTAGCTACAATCTTCTGCATACTGCTTCTTTGTGCAGCTAATAGTTTCTGTTGGAAGCTAACTTGTAAGCCACGTAATTTACTTTGCTCACCTAACAGTTTCTTCTGCATAGCTTTTTTATCGCTATCTTTCATAACAGTACTATTTTTACTGAACTTTGTTAGATCTGCTTTCAGTTTGTTTTGAGAAGTAGTAATCTGCTTCTCTTGAGGGGCAAACTGTTTCTTAAGCTGCTTTTGCATTGCTGTAACTTGGGGGATCTGCTGCATAACTTTTTGCACATCAAGCACACCAACATTAAGACTAGCTGCTGAAGCAATACTTGCGCTGGCTAATAATGCAACTGACGCAAAAACCATTAATATCTTTTTCATAAAAATTTCCTCTATCTATAAATTAAAAACTAAACCCAACCTGAAATTGGAAAGGTTCCGCATCATCACCTGGTTGCTTATTAATTGGCGCAGCCAAGCTAAAAACCAATGGTGCG
>JAGLXC010000228.1 GCA_023133095.1 Gammaproteobacteria bacterium
GCGTGTGGGCTGCTGTTGCAACATAGCGAGCCCTATTTGCAGAGCGGCAGTCGCGCTATAACAAGCCTGCTTTAGCTCTAAAACCCGGCAACGCGCTGGTAATTGCAATAATTTATGCAGATAAAGGCCAGCTGCTTTGGAAAAGTCTACTCCGCTTTCAGTAGCAAACAGCAAAGCATCGATCTTATCAACCTCTATTTGCGGTAAAATCTTAAGCGCCGCATTAGCTCCCATGGTAACAATATCTTCATCTGGAGCTGGCACTGCCATTTTATTCTGCCCCAACCCAGTATAAAATTTCTCAACCGCAACACCGCGCTCATTAGCTACAGTTGCGAGGTCTACATAATAATTGGGGGTATAAAAACCCAGTAAATCTATTCCAAATTTCATAATATTACACTTAATTAATATTTGCGCTCTAATTTCATATGGCTCCGCACTAACTCTCCTGGCTTTGTTTGAGCAGCCAAAAGCGAAAGTTCGCCACATAATACCGTAGCCGCAGCAACAACTGCAAGTCTACGACTATTTTGACCTGGAGCTCGAGGCTCTAAACATCCAAGCAGATCCAGACTATTTTTAACAAAATCCAGATCTTTGCCGCTGCCAATTGTGCCAACAATAATATTTGGAATAGTAACAGAAAAATAGAGATCTTCCTGTCTCTGTTCTGCATAGACTATGCCTTGCGAACCCTCAACAATATTAGCAGCATCTTGCCCAGTTGCCAGATAAAAGGCCAATAACATATTAGCAAAATGGGCATTGGCAGATCTTACCCCTCCACTAATTATAGAACCTATGAGATTTTTTTTGTTATTAAGTGCTACTATTTGCTCGGGCGTAGCCTTAAGCTGCGCCTCACAAATATCGCCAGGTATGGTCACCTCTGCCACAACATATTTTCCGCGTCCTAAAATACCATTTACTGCTGATACCTTTTTATCAACACAATAGTTGCCAGATACAGAGACATATTGCAGTTTAGGATAGCCTGCTATAATCCAGGTTAATAGCTCATCCGCAGCTTTAGTTACCATGTTATGGCCAGCAGCATCGCCTGTTTGCAAACTAAAACGAATAAATAATAGGTCGCCAACTATCTGAGTCTGCCAGGCTTCTAACTTTGCAAACCTACTGCCGCCTGTAACAATTTGCGCTAACTCCTCTTGCCGCGCCTCGAGCTCACGCACTACCTTTGCAGCATACGCAGCATCTGGTGCTTGCAGCAAAACCGAACGGGTCATACAATCTTTGATAACGGTAGCAAGAATACCGCCAGAGAGGTTAGCAGCACGCGCACCACGCTTAACTGAAGGCCAAAGCGGTTTCTCTAAGGTGGCTAAAGGAACTTTTATCGCATCATTAACTTCAGCGCCAATAATTTTAATTGGGCCTATATTTTTTATCGGAATAATCGCTGCTTTAGATTCTGACACCTTATTTCCTGAATATATTAACTAACTATTTGGTAAAACACTTCACCATCTTTAATCATCCCAAGATCAGTTCTCGCTCTGGCTTCAACTGCCGCATCATTGCTTTTTAAAGCATTAACATCAGCCATTAAAATCGTATTACGTTTATTCAACTCCATGTTTTTCTTCTGTTGCTGGGTCACCTCATGCTTTAAATGCACTGTTTGAAAAACTCCGCCAGCTGCAAACCACAACTTGTATTGCAAAACCAGCAATAATATAACCAGTAACACTATTAATGGCTTCATAAACAAACCTAAATTATGGCGCTCACAAAAAATTAGGGCGACCGTAAAGGTCGCCCCAACATTCTTACGCTAATTTTTTAAATGCACGACGACCAGCAAAAGTTACCTTACCCGCCAATGCCTCTTCAATCCTTAGTAGTTGATTATATTTAGCAATACGATCAGTACGACATAAAGAA
Organism: Gammaproteobacteria bacterium; assembly: GCA_023133095.1. Taxonomy (GTDB): domain Bacteria; phylum Pseudomonadota; class Gammaproteobacteria; order UBA9339; family UBA9339; genus JAGLXC01. The sequence continues at coordinate 1,909 of JAGLXC010000228.1, forward strand.
CCAGTCTTAATTTGGCCTGTACCAGTTGCAACTACTAGATCAGAAATTGTTGTATCTTCTGTTTCACCAGAGCGATGCGAAACAACCGCAGTATAACCAGATGCTTTTGCTTTACTAATGGTCTCTAAGGTTTCAGTCAAGGTACCAATCTGGT
>JAGLXC010000229.1 GCA_023133095.1 Gammaproteobacteria bacterium
TAAAGCTGTGAATGATGCTTACGGTGAAGATTAACCTTAATCGGTTAATCACAAAGGGTATATTGGGTTAATATTTGTAACGGTGAATCAGTTTTGCAATCTAAATAACCAAGCTGCTCATTAATCTGCTGTTTTAATTGTCGAAGTTTATCTTTTGCTGTCTCTAAGCCTAAAAATGAAACATAATTTATTTTGTGCTCACTGATTTCGTCAGCATCTAAAATGTCATCTTGAATTTGAAATGCCAATCCTAGGGCGGTGGCAAATTTTTCTAAATGGTCTAATTGAGTCTCAGTTATATTATCGGCTGCTAAAGCACCTAATTTAATGCTAGCACGAATGAGTGCACCGGTTTTTAAGTGATGAATTTGTTCTAACAACTCGATGGTTAAGTGGTCAGAAGGTGTGGTTAAATCTAAGGCCTGGCCGCCAGCCATACCAGATGAGCCGCTAGCTTCGGTTAAAATAGTTAGCATTTCTCTGCATTTTTCTGCAGACAAGGGGCTCCTAGTTAATATCGTAAAGGCTAAATTATAGAGCGTATCGCCTGCTAAAATAGCAGTTGCCTCATCAAAGGCTTTATGGCAGCTGGGTTTGCCGCGGCGCCAATCATCATTATCCATAGCTGGTAGATCATCATGAATTAAGGAGTAGCAATGAATTAATTCGATCGCAGCAGCTGGTGCGTCTAATAGCTCAGGTTTAGCACCTAAAGTTTCACCGCTAGCATAAAGCAGTAAAGGACGAATACGTTTGCCGCCATTTAAGACGCTATAGCGCATTGCTGCATGGAGTTTTTGCGGTGTAGTATTAGATTCAGGTAGATATTTAGTTAAAGAGGAGTTTATTCGTTGGCAGTGTTCTGCTAGATAGGTGTTGATATTCATAGGCATCATTTACTCCTCTTTAATGGCGGTAACCTCAAATGGCGCTAAAGTTGCCTCCTGGCCTTTTTCTTGGAGGATTTCTACCTTTTGTTCGGCTGTTTTTAGTGCTGTTTGGCACTTGCGAATTAACTTAACCCCAGTTTCAAAGCGTTTTAGAGCCACTTCTAGCTCGAGTTCGCCATGCTCCATCTCTTCTGCCAGGCTGTTTAGCTCGTTAAGTGCTGCTTCAAAGTTGAATTTGTCAGATTTGGTTGCTGCCATCATAGTACCTCATGGTGATTCTTAGGCTAATTATGCCATAGATTGATCAAACACCATAAATATATATGTGTGTTGGCTTAGATTTTTTGAGTTAACAGTGATTTAAAATCCCACAAAGAGTGATCCATTAATTGGCTTGGCCGTATGCGCTGCAAAGCATGGAGCATATTGCTAGGAATTTTTGGGTTGATTTTAGCCAGTTCTTGAATTAATTGCTGCATCTGTTTCCTAGTTGGATTCTCTTTGGCACCGCATAGGTCGTAAGGAATAAGTGGAAAGTTTTTCTCTTTGCTATAGGCGACAATATCCTTTTCTTGGCAATAGCAGAGTGGTCTGATAACAATATTTTGTTTGTCATTGGTTAAAAGTTTGGGTGGCATTGAGCTTATTTCACCCTTATAAAAGATCGACATCAAGAGGCTTGCAATAAGATCATCACGATGATGGCCCAGGGCAATTTTAGAAAAGTTGTGGGTTTTGGCGTAGGTATAGATAATGCCGCGTCTAAGCCTGGAGCAGAGCATACAGTAATTAGTAGTTTTGGATTTTTCTTTTACTATGGAAAAAGTATCCTCTTTATGAATAACAAATGGAATATTTTTTGCAGTTAGCCAAGCGCGTATTTCCGTATCGTCAAATCCAGGCAAACATTGATCTAACACAAATACTGTTATGGTGAATTTATTATTAGTGCGTAGTTGTAGTAGATGTAAAATATTTACTAAAGCAAAGGAGTCTTTGCCGCCAGAGAGACATACTAATACGCGGTCACCAGTTTCAATCATTTTAAAATCAGCAATCGCTTTGCCAGTATAATGTAATAGTTTTTTCTCATTCATTTGTTAGCTGCTAAGTGTTTTTTGGTTTTTGTGTAGGTTACAGAGCCAACTTCTAGTACGGTAATTTTTGGGTCAATATAGAGCTTGTTAAACTGGTTTGAGTCTATAGTTGGTAGAGTTTGCGGTGGTGCTGTGTTTGGCGCTAAGGTATAAACTGTGTGGTAAACTAATAGTAATCCAGTTAAAAAGTCATGCTGTGGATCTTGCGGCATTGGAAGATCACGCCAGTTGTTAAAGGTCATTATTTGATGGGGGATTTTAAGTACTGTGAGTTGCTTTGGATAGCCAGGTGCTTCGGCATTGATAAAATAGGAGTAGTGTTGGTTATCGTTACCTACGACTTCTAATAGATCTTTTTTATAAGATGTTATTAGCTCTTTATGGATTGTCTTAACGCCGTTAGTGCTCCAGGCTGCATTAGCATCGGGATTTTTTAGTCTGTGTTTAGCTTTTGGTAATACATATAGAGAGGCAAACGGTATCTGTTGATTGAAAGCAGCTTGGTCACTGTTTACTGCTAATTCAGGAAAAGAATCTTTGGGAGAAAACTTTCGGTTTGATTTTGCGATAAAAATTTGTTTAATAGTTAAATTGTTAGCACTAGATGCATAGCTGGTTAATTGTTTGCCGCCTTTAATTGTATTTAATAGGAACTCATCTAAAATCGGTAGGCTAGTTTTAGCTGCATTAAAGTTAGCTGGAAAATGGAGTAGTTTTAAATAGAGGTTATATTGTTCCGCATGCGTTGGCTGTGGCACTTGAAAGCCTAAGTTTAAAAAATTTGCCAAATTGATATTATCAATATCAGGTAGATATGTTTTAGTTAAGCCTAATGTTTTAGGTTTAGTAAGGTTTTTAGCAGGTTGTTTATTATTGATGTTTGTAGGCAGATAGGCAATTTGGAATTTCATGGTTTTGTCTATGTGCCAGGATGCGCATGGTTTGGCTAAGTAGATAACAGCCAGTACGGCTATGGCTATAATTAATATGATAAGAATATGTTTGGTTGACATGATTAATTTCCTCTTTAACAATCGTGATTGTAATTTTAATCCTAAATGGTTTCATGGTAAAATTATTTTAAAATTATGGAGTCTATATGCAAAAGATTATAAAGTTATTAGTGATATTAAGCACTTTTTGGCTGATGACAGGTTATGCTGCTACTTACGAGGCAGCAATTAATGTACCGGTTGCGAATATGTATAAGCAGCCAAAACAGGCTGCAGCCATGATTTCGCAGGCTATTTATGGCACGCATGTGTTGGTTCGTAGTAATCCCAAGAGTGCCTGGATCTTAATTCATACTGATGATGGTTATCAAGGCTGGACCCCTAAAGTAAATATTTTTTACAGAAAATATCCAACTAGGAAACATGTTGCTGAAGTAACTAATCTTTTTGCTAATATCTATCAAGAGTCAGATACTACAACGCATGTGCCACTTTTGACAGTTCCATTTGGAGCTAGATTGGCAGTGGTTAAGGTATATCCGGAGAAGTGGATGCAGGTGGAGTTGGTTGATGGTCAAATAGCTTGGATTCAGAAGGGTGACGTGACAGTTGACCCAAAACCATTATCTATGGCTGAGAT
>JAGLXC010000023.1 GCA_023133095.1 Gammaproteobacteria bacterium
TAGCTCTTACCAAAGAGAGTGAAATAGGTACAATGGAGAGTCTGCTTGCAACGCCGCTTAAACCATTAGAGGGTATGATTGGTAAACTTGCGCCCTATATAATTGTAGGTTATATCCAGGTAGCGTTAATTCTGCTGGCGTCGTTTATACTTTTTAGGGTACCCATGCATGGCAGTTTATTATTATTAGCGATTGCCACCTTGCCATTTATTGCTGCCAACTTAGCAATGGGAATTGCCTTTTCTAGCTTAGCGCAAAACCAACTGCAAGCAGTGCAAATGACATTCTTTTTCTTTTTACCATCTATGTTGTTATCAGGTTTTATGTTTCCTTTTTGGGGTATGCCAGTATGGGCGCAATGGATCGGCTACTGTTTGCCGCTTACCCATTTTCTGCGGATTGTCCGCGGTATTATGCTCAAAGGTAACACAGCAATTCAAATCTGGCCGCACGTCTGGCCGATTTTCATCTTTACTGCAGTCGTAATTCTAATTGGCGCCAAGGTTTATCGTCGTACCTTGGATTAAAGCCTTAAGCGTTATTTGTTAAATACGGTATTGCTTATTTGTTAAGTATCTACTAGTATTGCTGTGAAGCTTATCTTTATTAATCATAAGGTTGTATTTGTGCCTGTTAAATAATAGGAGGAGACATGAGCAAATTTAATCACTATGATTTAAAAATGGTTGAGCCAGAATTTGGGTCAGAATTGACTGATTTAATTATTGAGCTAGACTATTTGCGGAAGAAATCGTTAATGGGGTCGACTCCCTCACGCGTTTTTTTTCAACTTAAACATATTTTTCATACGCTGGAGAGTGTGGGTTCGGCTAGAATAGAGGGAAATCGTACCACTATTGCCAGATATTGTTGAGACAAAGATAGCTGATGAGGAGCCTCAGAATGAAGAGATCATGGAAATCAGTAATATTGAAAAATGCATGTCGTTTATTGATGACAATGTCGGTCAAGCTCCAATTAACCGACTTTTTTTAAGTGAACTACATAGGCTTGTGGTAAAAAATTTAACGGAGGAGGGTAGTGGTAGTCCTGGTGAATATAGAAGAAAAAATATCATAATTGCTGGCGCAGATCATGTGCCTCCAGATTTTTGTCAAATAGATTTATATATGCAAGAGCTATTCGATTTTATAAGACAAGATGTATCACCAAAGTATGACCTTATTAAAACGGCATTAGTTCATCATCGTTTTGTTTGGATTCATCCTTTTGATAATGGGAACGGACGAACAGTAAGATTGTTAACGTACGCGATGTTGATTAATCAGGGATTCAATGTGGATAAAGGGCGGATTATAAACCCTACTGCTGTCTTTTGCAGTGATAGAAATAAATATTATAAAGCATTGAATCAAGCAGATATTGATGGGGAATATGGTTTATTAGCCTGGTGTGAGTATGTGCTTAAAGGCTTAAAGCAAGAGATAGAAAAAATTGATCATTTACTAGACTATGGTTATTTGAAAAAAATATTTTGTCTCCAGCTGTTGATTTTTCATTAGAGCATAAAATGATTACGCCAGAAGAGGCCAAAATATTGCAAGTAGTTGTAGATAAGCAAGTGATACAGGCCTCTGATTTGAAAAGGGTTATGCCGGGTAAGATTCCTGCTTCTATCTCAAGGAGCTTGCGACAATTGCGAGAGAAAAAAATGACCATTCCTGAAGCAGAACATAGCCGGAAGTATATCCTAAGATTTGATAATAACTATCTGTTAAGAGGTGTTGTCAAGAAGCTCTCTGATAATGATTTTTTACCATTAGAATAGCATAGCCTAAATTGGAATTAGTTATTTACCAGCGAATGACATTTGTGATGCTCATACAATAAATATTTATTTGGCGGTTTATCATGCGGCAAACAACCACTTTAACACTAAAAACAGAAATGCTTGACGAGTTAAATGGGCTATTGAGGCTGGATGTTCAAGTCTTGACTTTGCAGCTATTCAGTTTTATTTGAGGATACCCCAGCTCGTTTTTTTTCCTTACGCTTTTTGCGGAGTTGCCAGAAGGTCAGGATTGGGCCTGAGATGGCAAATAGGGTAAATGCCATAAATAGAATCTGAGGTGGGTCTATAGCGACCAATACCAGTACTAGCACTAGGACTAGGATGGCAAGGAATGAAACTTTGTTCTTTAGATCTATCTCTTTGAAGTTATGGTAGCGAACATTGCTGACCATAAGCAAGCCGACTAGGATTACTAAGATAGAGCCTATTATAGCAACAGACCAGTTATTGATGTTAAATGATACACAGGTCCAGACAAATCCGGCTATCACTCCTGCAGCTGGCGGGCATGGTAGCCCCTGGAAGTAGTGCTTATCTGCTGTTTCTAGTTGGACGTTAAAGCGGGCCAGGCGTAGCGCTACGGCTACTGCATATACAAAGGCAGATAGCCAGCCAAGTTTGCCAAGGCTATGCAAAATCCAGCTATACATGACTAAGGCTGGCGCAATGCCAAATGAAACCATATCTGATAGGCTGTCGAGTTGAGCGCCAAAGTCGGTCTGAGTGTTTGTAAGCCTGGCGACCCGGCCATCCAGGTTGTCCATGATCATGGCAATAAAGATAGCAATTGCAGCATTGCTATATGCTCCTTGCATGCCAGCTACGACGGCGTAAAAGCCCGCAAATAGGGCGCTAATGGTGAATAGATTAGGTAGAATATAGATTCCACGTCGGCGCGGTTTGTTATTTGGTTCGATTTCCATTATTGTTTCCTCTTTGGAATTGTTTATTGCAAATCCTAGCACTTTAGGGTTTTGACAGGCAAGTAATATTTAACGTATAACGTAACAATGAGAAGAGCATTAATAACTAAAGCCGGTATTATGTTAGTGATTGTAACTCTTGCATATGGAGCAAATTTTGGCCTCAATATTATTCTAGCAAGATTACTCAGTATGCAAGCTTATGGCAATTTTTCTGTTATTAAAGAGGTCTTAATGTTGACCTCTCTATTGTTGTTGCAGGGAAGTGATCTTGCTGCGTTAAAATTTGTGCCAGAATATGTAACTAAAAAAGAGTGGTCCTTATTAAAAGGCTATTTAAGCCATAATTTAGCCAATTTTGCCAGAGTTACTCTTATTGTTTTAGCTTTTGTTGTGATCATTGGTGTGACACCATATGTATCATTTGGCTTGATGCTGATTGTTGGATTATTAGCGCTTCTCTTTGCGCAATCAAATTATGTTGCGTTTGTATTGCGCGGATTACAGCGTATCTTTCTAAGCGCTCTGATTTTTGATCTGGGTGTGCCGCTTTTGTTTGGTATAGCCTGTGGTTTTCTGCTTTTAGCTTATCAACATTCAACCTTGAATTTGGTGTTAGACTGGTATGCTGTTATTTTAGTAGTGCTAATTAGTTTAGGCTGCTGGTTTTTGTGGAGTACTATAGCGCGCTATGTTTTGGATACTAAATCAACCAGGCAGCAGAAGTTTTGGAACAAAACTTCATGGCAGTTAATGTTGTCGAAATTTGTATTGACTCTTTTATTTAGCTCAGAGATAATTTTATTAAAGCTGTTTGGACATAATGCAGATGATGTTGGTATTTTTGGTGCAATTCTAACTATTGGTTCGCTCTATTGGTTGATTTTCAATGCAGTAACCTATGTGCTTTCACCGTTAATTAGTCCGCATGCTAAAGACAAAGCTAAATTGAAAGCTATGTTTAAGAGCAGCACAGTTATTTTGTTGGTTTTGGTGGTGATGCTATCTATTGTTTTGATTATTTTTCGAACCCCAATGTTGAACCACTTTGGACCCAATTATGTGAAGGGTTCTTTAGCTTTAATTATTGTTATGGTTGGTTTTGCTTTTACCGTAGTTTTGGGTTTACCATGGTATTTTATTGGCCTTACTGGGCAGCAGCATCGTTTGGTAATGCCGGTTACTATTGTGGCAATATTAAGTATTATTGTAACTTCGCTTCTAGCGCACTTTTTTAATTTGTTGGGGGCCGCCATTGGGTTGGCGTTAACAGATATTGCTATGGCTATTTGGCTTACTATGTTGATGTATGCTTGGGTTGTTTGAGATGGTGGGAAGGGAGTGATACGTTTATTGACTAGTACAATAAAAGGTACTATAATATAATTTTAATCATGAGGAGCAAATCCAACAATGAAGTGGAATGTTGTATATCTAGAGCAAGCTGATGAGTGATTACAGAATCTGGGTATATCCCAATTAAAATCGGCAGCAAAGGAGGTCAGGTTACTAGAGCTATGTGGAAGTCAGTTGAAATTACCGCATAGCAAATCTTTAGGGCAGTGGCTTTTTGAGTTGAGGGAGCGGCGTTTCGGTTTACGTATATACTATTGTTTTGAATTAGATAAATTAATTGTGCTATTAAATGCTGGTGATAAAAAGACTCAAAGTAGAGATATAAAAAAAGCACGTGAACTATATCAAAAGTATAAAAAAGTAGATCATAAGGGCAAAAAGCTTTAAAAAACATTTAATGTAAAAAGTATCAAGGAGTTTACCATGAAGGTGAAAAGTTTTAAAAAACATTTAGAAGACCGATTGAATAAAGAAGATATTGCAGAAATAGAAGAGGCAGCTCAAATTGAATTTGAGGTGTTTAAAATGTTGCAAGATGATATTTCCTCTTCTGTAATTCGTTATATGGCAGATAATAATATAGGGTTCAATGATCTTGTAAGGAAAATGGGTAAAAGTCCAGCGCAAGTGTCCAAAATAATAAAAGGAGAGGCAAATTTGACCTTAGCCACGATCGCCCAATTATATGCTATCATGGGGCATCGTGTTCATATTGTTGCTTCTTAAGCTTAAATAGCTTGAGTTTAGGAGATCGACTACATGATGTTTGAAGATGTTGTGTCATTAATTAGGCTATATTTTTCGCTTGCCGTAATAGCTGGTAGTCCGGGGATTATAGCTTTTTTCATTGGTCTTAGTGATCTGACTAGGCCTCATGTTGGTGCTATTGTTCGTGGGTCTACCAGATTTGATCCCTATAGCTTGTTAGTTTTTGGCGGTATTTGGATGGCAGTAGCATTTACACTTGCATGTGTCTCTGGTGTTCGTTCTACAGGGAATCTTATCCATGGAGAGCCTGACTGGCTAGTGGATAGGTCGACTGAGCCAAGAGCAAATTCTTCATCGACAGCAGTAGTTCTGCATGGATTAGTGGTAAATGTTGATGGCATGGCGCCAGAGCAGACTTTGTCAGAAGAAGCGACTCCTCTTTTAGAGCATCACCAAGCTGGCTTTGCTCCTAATCCTGATTCTAGTGCTTTTCCATCAGAACCAGATTTTGCTCCTGATAGTGTGCATGCTGCACCAAATTTATAAACCCTAGCCGCATAGGGTCTGATCACATGGTGTATGTTCTCATTTATAGCGCTTCTGTAGTTACTTAGAATCAGTTTTAGTTTGCTATATTTAAATTCTGGGCATTTAAAATCAATCGTGTGTTCAGAAAAGTTAAGCAACACTAAAAATTTTACTCCATTTAAGACTCGCAAATAGACAAATAGTGCCGGATGCTCCTCTAGAAATGGTCTATATTCACCATAGATTAAAGCTGGATTCTCTTTGCGGAGGGCTATTAGTTTTTGATAATAGCTGTAGATTGATTCGGGGTGTTTTTGATCAAGTTCTACATTAATCTCGTTGTAATTAGGATTTACTTTGATCCATGGAGTGCCGCTGGTAAAGCCAGCATTTTCACTATTATCCCATTGCATCGGGGTTCTGCTATTATCGCGGCTGCGTTTATGAATAAGCTGCATTATTTCGTTATGATCACGGCCCGCAGCTTTGGCCTCTTTATAAAAATTAAGTGTATCAATATCACGATAATTATCGATATCATCAAATGCTACATTGGTCATGCCAATCTCTTCACCTTGATAAATATAGGGTGTTCCAGCCAGCGTTAAGGTTAAAGTTGCCAGCATAGAGGCAGCCTTAGTTCTAAAAAGTGTGTCATTGCCAAAGCGGGAGAGGGCGCGCGGAAAATCATGATTCATGAGGAAGTTAGCATTCCAACCTTTATCATGCAGTCCATGTTGCCAGTGAGTGATGACTCTTTTAAAATCAACTAACTGCCATGGCTTTGGGTTCCAGCGATTGCCATCACCAATGGCATCATCAATATCCATTAGCTCGAACTGAAATAGCATATCAAGTTCATTGCGCTCTTTGCCAACGTATAACAACGCATCATCAAGCTTAGCCCCTGGGCATTCGCCTACTGTCATGATGTCGTATTTTGTTAATACCTTTTGATTCATTTCTTGTATGAATTCGTGAACTCTGGGGCCATTTAAAAAATATTGTCCGCCATAGATATATTTTTCTCCTTTTTTGCCATCAGTAGCATCAGGCAGGGCCTGATCTTTGGAGATCATATTAATAACATCCATACGAAAACCATCAATGCCTTTAGCAAGCCACCAATTCATCATTTGGTAAATTTCTTGGCGCAGTTTAGGGTTTTCCCAGTTCAGATCAGGCTGCTCAGGGGTAAAGAGATGTAGATAGTATTCATCACTTTTGCTGTCATATTGCCATGCTGAACCAAAAAAATGGCCACACCAATTATTGGGTTCTTTGCTATTTTTGGCTGGCCGCCAGGTATAGTAATCCCGATAGGGGTTATCTTTGCCCTCACATGCGGCTGTAAACCAAGAGTGTTGATCAGAGGTATGGTTAACTACCAAATCCATAATCAGTTTCATGTCACGTTTATGGACTTCAGCCAAAAGTTGTTCCCAATCTGCCATGGTGCCATAGTCAGCTAAAATCGCCTGGTAATCGCTTATGTCATAGCCATTATCAACATTAGGAGATTTGTAAATTGGATTAAGCCACAGAATCGTAACCCCTAGCTTTTTGAGGTGGTCAAGTTTTTGAATAATACCTTGTAGATCGCCGATGCCATCGCCGTTAGAGTCGTAAAAGCTACAGGGATAAATTTGATAGACAATACCCTCTTTCCACCAATTTGTTTGTTGCTGTTGCATAAGCTGTGTTCCCTCCATTTAATTTTTGAATTCTATCATGGAAGATCAGAAACAGAAGATAAAATTGTTTGGTTGGTTTCAGTTTGAGGCTAATTATGTTGCCAATACTTCGCTGAGATTTAATAAGTCACTGGTTTCTAGCTGTCGGCATGGCGCGTCAGGATCTGGAAACGGCGCAAGCGTCAATCGGCCTTTTTGCATAGCAGTTATTGCATTGGTTTTACCATCTAACAAAGAGTTTACAGCTAGATTGCCCATGCGTGAGCCAATTTCTCGATCCATAACAGTAGGCGAGCCGCCGCGCTGCGTGTGTCCTAAGACGCAAACCCTATATTCAAAAGGGGTGAGATCTCTAAGCTTTTTTACGATCTCAAGACTTATACCAGGTTTTCCTGCTTCAGCAACTATAATAATTAAGCTTTTCTTTTCGCGTTTCGGCGCATTTATCTGTTTAGCTAATTTTTCGATTGATACTGGAAATTCTGGGGTGATAATATATTCAGCGCCGCCAGCAATTCCGGCATCTACTGCAAGAAAGCCAGCGCGCCTTCCCATTACCTCTACAATAAAGTAGCGATTGCTGCTGTGAGCAGTATCGCGAATTTTATCAATTGCTGCCAGCGCAGTATTTCGTGCAGTATCAAATCCTAAAGTATATTCAGTTCCTCTAATATCATTATCAATAGTGGCTGGAATGCCAATACATTTTGGGCCGCCTTCACTTTCTAGTAGGGCGGCTCCGCGGAAACTGCCGTCGCCGCCAATAATCACCAGGCCATCAATTCCTTTATTAGCAAGAAATTCCTTTACCTTTTGGCGTGTCTCTTTTTCATAAAAGGCACGACAACGGCTGGAGCGTAAAATAGTGCCTCCATATTGAATGCAGCCTGTTACATCGCTGGGTTGCATTGGGAAAATGTCGTGATCTACTAAGCCTTGATAGCCATTATGGCAGGCAAAAATTTCTAGTTTATGATAATGGCTAGAGCGCACAACAGCGCGAATGGCTGCATTCATTCCTGGGGCATCGCCGCCCGAGGTTAGTAATAATATTTTTTTCATTTTTCATCTCCTTGTAGCTATATGTGTATATGTTTAAAATAGTTCGTTGTCATTGTTATTATCAGTGTTAGTAGCGTCAGTCGTATCTAATGCTGTAGATTCCGGTTCAGTTGCATCGTTATTCGAATTTGCGGCTCTCTCTTTCGGAACATATTGCTTGCGGAACATTTCAAATATAGCATTTTTTTGTCCCGGGTAGGCTAAGAGGCCTGTTTTTGGATCAATTCGTGCTGTAACAATATCAACTGGTCTGGCTAAATTGGTTTCTGGCGTATGTTTTAGAGCCTGTTTCATAAAATTGGTCCAGATAGGCAGCGCGGCCCTGGCTCCATACTCATGCAGTGATTGCGGTTGATCGTAGCCTATCCATACTGTAGCTGCAACTGCCCCATTAAAACCTGCAAACCAGGCATCCATCTGTTTGTTGGTAGTGCCAGTTTTACCTGCTAAGTCAGAACGGTGCAATACTTGTGCTGCGGCTCCTGTGCCATGGCGAATAACATCTTTCATTGCATCAACCATTAAATAGTCATTTTCTGGAGTAATAGCTTGAGTTGCGTTTCCATCAGGTGCGGTAGTAACTGGTTGGGCCTGGTAAATTGTCTGTCCATTTTCATCTATAACATGATCGATTAAGTAGGGGTAGGTTCGATAGCCACCATTAGCAAACACAGCATAGGCTGCGGTTAAGTTAAGCGGACTGACTACTCCTGTGCCTAAAGCCAATGATAAAGATTGTGGCAGGGTGTTAGGATCGAAACCAAAGTGTGCGGCATAGTTGATTGTGTAAGGGATACCGACAGCTTGTAATAGCCGGATAGAAACTAAATTACGCGATTTAATTAAGCCTGTTCTTAAACGAGTTGGACCATAAAATTTACGGGTATCGTTTTGTGGTCGCCATAAACTATTTTCACCAGTGTCAGACATTACTATTGGTGCATCATTGATTACACTGGCTAAAGTATAGTCTTTATCTAAGGCTGCTGAATAGAGAAATGGTTTAAAGCTTGATCCTGGTTGACGGGTTGCCTGTACTGCGCAATTAAATTTGTTCTGTTGATAAGAGAAGCCGCCATTAAGAGCCAGGATTGCGCCGTTATTTGGATTTAAGGCAACGAGTGCGCCACTTACTTGTGGAATTTGAGTTAGTTGCCATTTGCTTTTTAGTTTGCGTACGCGAATTACGTCACCAACTTTTAAAATATGCCCAGCATTAGGTGGATCAATGCCAACAAAGCCGTCAGCTAAATGCTTCCGAGCCCAACTAAGGCCAGGCCAATTAATATTTATTAGAGATCCATCAGCCAATTCAGCTGTAACTGATTTGTCTTCTACGTCAGTTACAGCTGCTGGTAAGAGTCCAGCTATGGCAGGAATTTTCTGTAGGATTTTTTGCCAATTAGCTACGTCAGCAATAGAGCCTAGGTTTTGTTCTGGACCAAAATAGCCATGTCGCATGGAGTATGCAATTAAGCCATTGGGTAAGCTCTTGTTGGCTGCTAGCTGCATATTTGCGTTAATGGTGGTGTAAACCTTTAGCCCCTCTTCATAAGTTGCATCACCAATTTGCTTAAATACTGCTTGGCGTACCATCTCTGCTACATATGGCGCATCTACTTGTTTGTCTGTGCGATGATATGATGCAGTTATAGGCGCCTTAATTGCAGCTTCGTATGTTGTTTTATCAATATGTTTTTGTTCAAACATACGTTTTAAGACATGGTTGCGTCTTTCAATTGCATGTTTGGGGTTAGCGATAGGATTGTTGCGTGAGGGAGCCTGCGGTAAGCCAGCAATCATTGCCATTTGGGGTAAAGTTAGCTGATCAAGAGGTTTGCCATAATATACTTGAGCCGCAGCAGCCACTCCGTAAGCGCTCTGACCGAAATAGACCTTATTTAAATATAGTTGCAAAACTTCATCTTTGCTAAATTCATGATCGATTCTAATTGCGAGTAGGATCTCTCTGAATTTACGAGTGTAGGTTTTTTTACGGCTTAAAAAGAAGTTACGTGCCACTTGCATGGTGATAGTGCTGGCGCCCTGGGTTTTTTTGCCAGTTAGATATAGTGCTTTTGCTGCGCGCGCTAAACCAAAAATATCAACACCAGGGTGTTCGTAAAAGCGTTGGTCTTCTGTATCAATAATGCCCTGAACTAATTGTTGTGGCACCTGTTTAAGGGTTACAGGGGTTCGCCTTTTTTCACCAAATTCACCGATAAGTTTGCCATCAGTAGTATAGATTTTAAGTGGTATCTGTAAATGGACATCACGCAGCTGATCTACATTTGGTAGTTGTAACATAACCAGATACAATCCTACGCCACCTAAAATAATCATAGTCAGGCCCAGGCTTAATATACCAAGCGCAAGACGATGTAAGATAATTTTTTTATTTTTCATGGGTTGCATATCCTGATGTTATCGGATAACGCCGATCACGGCCAAAGGCTTTGGCGGTAATTTTTACACCAGGCGGAGCTTGGCGGCGTTTATATTCATTACGATCTACCATGCGTAAAACTTTTTGTACTACATCTCTGGCAAAGCCAGCAGCTACTATTGTCTCAAGCGATTCGTCGAGCTCAACATAGCGTTCTAAAATTTTATCTAACACAGGATAGGGTGGCAGGGTATCTTGATCGGTTTGATTGTCAGCTAATTCTGCTGATGGCGGTCGCGTTATTACTCGGTTTGGGATTACTAAAGATTCCTGATTGCGATATTTTGCTAAGCGGAAGACCATAGTTTTTGGGACATCTTTTAATACACAAAAGCCACCGACCATATCACCATAAAGTGTTGAATAACCAACTGCTATCTCACTTTTATTACCAGTTGATAGCACAATAGCGCCTTTTTTGTTGGAGATGGCCATTAATAAAATTGCGCGACAACGGGCTTGTAGATTTTCTTCGGTAACATCTGTAGGAAGGCCGGCAAACTCTGGCGCTAAACTGGATAAACAGGATTTAAATAGCGGTTCAATCGAGATAGTTGTGTGTTGAATCCCAAGAGCGTCAGCCTCTAGTTTTGCGTCTTCCAGACTGATAGCGCTATTATAGCGTGATGGCATGGACACCGCTTCTACTCGATCTTTGCCAATAGCATCTACAGCAATAGCTAAAGTTAGCGCGGAATCAATCCCTCCAGACAGTCCAATAATTGCGCCTGGGAAATGGTTTTTTTCAATATAGTCACGTACGCCTAAAACCAGGGCATCATAGATGCGTTGTTCTAAATACGAGACAGCTAAAGTTTTTTTGCTGACAGGGTCAAGGTGGTTCGCATTAATCTTAAAATCAACTGGTATTAAGGTCTCTTTAAAAAAGTCAGCATGTTCAGTAATGTTGCCTTCGGCATTTATGACCATAGAGCCGCCGTCAAACACCAGCTCATCTTGACCTCCGACACAGTTAACATAGATAATCGGCATCTTGCCCTCTTTAGCGCGTAGGCTCATGGTTTTTTCGCGGGCGAACATTTTATGTGTGTCAAATGGAGAAGCATTAATGCTAATCATAAGCGCAGCGCCGGCTGCGCTTGCCTGAAGCATAGAGCTAGGAATCCATAAATCTTCGCAAATTGTCAGGGCGATTTTAATCCCATGGATATCTGCTATGCATGCGTTATCGCCAGGCTGAAAATAGCGTTTTTCATCAAAAACTCCGTAATTAGGGAGCTGTTGCTTTCGATAGGTAGCAACAATTTTATGGTTATAAAGTATAGCGGCCTGGTTGTAGCAACCGTTTTGGTCTTGTTCTGGGTAACCCACAATTATGTGGATATCAGTAACCATCTCCATGATCTGTTGCAGTGCGCTTTTAACCCGGCGATACAGGGCTGGGCGTAAGAGAAGATCTTCAGGCGGATAGCCAGTTAATGCTAGCTCAGGGAAGATCACCATCTCGGCGTGCAGTTCATCGCGGGCCTTAAGGGCATAAGCAATAATTTTTTGAGCATTGCCCTCAATATCGCCAACCATAAGGTTAAGCTGGGCAATTGCGATGCGTAATTTATCTGACATTTAAGATGGTCTCATGCTAACTGAATTTCTAGGCATATAGGGTAGCAAATAGTGGCTAGAAAGCCAATTTATGGTGTTAAGGTTAGGGGAAAGGGTGCGCAGGTTACAGGTTTGGGACTACAAACCTTTTCGCCTGCAGGCGATAGTTTTTGGCTCATGAGGGCGAGCTGTCCCTCAGCTGCTGGGTTCAGCAGGGCCGCGCCAGGGCAACGTCCTGTTGCTTTGGCGCTCAATTTGACGTCCTGTCAAATTGCCCCTGCCTCACCTGGCGCAGCTGCGGGCTCGCCCTAAATGTCGCCAAAATCGATCTCTCGTGCTGCAGGATTTTCTTACTTAAAGATCCGTCCTTAACTCCTTTTCGCCATAAGGATTATCAATTGATTTCCATAGCTACTT
The DNA here is from genome assembly GCA_023133095.1 of Gammaproteobacteria bacterium. GTDB lineage: Bacteria > Pseudomonadota > Gammaproteobacteria > UBA9339 > UBA9339 > JAGLXC01. The sequence goes on from JAGLXC010000023.1 coordinate 12,511, forward strand.
AAATTTAGCAAGAAAAGGGCTAAGCGAGCACGGCAATCGTATCACAACCCCCTAGTTTGGCGCATACAAGTAAATCAAGCTACGAAATAAATTTCTGTAATGAGGCTAACGGCCATGCTGAGCAAGCCCGGACAGTTTCGCCGGGAACATTCGCGAAGTCCCAAAGGGACGTAATGTGATAGCCCAAGGCAACGCCTTGGGAATTATGTAAAAATATATTTGAGCCCTGAAGGGGCGAAACAATCATTAATCCCACACATAGAGAAAACCAGGTGCACGAAAACATTAGGTAAAGATTGTGGCATATTGTTTCACCCTTTCAGGGTTCGGTTTCGGGGAGAACTCAATACCCAAGGTTTTACCTTGGGCTATCACATTTTGCCCCGTTGGGGCTGTTGTCCATATCAAGCGTCAATTAATATGTCCAGCAATTCCAGACATTGATACTAATTTAAGGTGGCACAGCAGTTCAAAATGTAATAAAAAACTTCTTTTAATAAAATGAAAGGAATTTTGTGATGAAAGAAGTAACAAGCTTATCGATAATACGTTATTTTAAGGATCTATCAGATCCGCGGATTTTAAAAAAGACTGATCATGAATTAATAGATATAGTGGTTGCAGGATAGCTTTGATGTTACTACGTTTAGGTTATCTAGCTCCTATGGCTCAGGCTCATGCCAGAGGGTAAACAGAGGCTATAAATATATATTTTTTCTATGTCCAGCTCTAACAGCTAAAACAGTAAGCTCCTCATCGTAAATACGACAAACAACCCTATACTCTCGAATTCTGTAGCGCCAAAGACCATATTGATCATACATTAAGCCTTTACCAAATCGACGTGGGTCATCTGCTGTAGCTATACGTTTACGTAAGTAGGCTAGAATATCTTTTTGTATCTGCTTATCAAGCTTACGCAGCTCTTTACGAGCTCTGTCGTCCCACTCAACGGTCCAGATCAAGGTCCTTCTCCAGCTCTTCTAGACTCCAACGCTTATCTGGCTTTTCTAGCCGGTCTAAAGACAAATAAATGTCCTCTAGATCTTCCATATATGCCAAAATAGCTTCCCTCGCATAATATGTTTTAGTACGCCCGGTTTTGTGGGCTAAATAAGCCAATCTTTTTTCCATTTCCTCAGGCAGTTTTATTGCTAACATTTACATCACCCTTTTTACACTATATATATTAGTATAGCATATCCTATAAAAATATAGCAACTTGAGCTTATATATTATTGCGCATTTATACATTCCATGCTATACTTACTACAAAAGTAGCAGAATGAAACATTTGTAGGTGGCTTATGGGCGTTCCAATAAGAGTTAATGAAACAATTTATAATGAAGCGAAACAAGTCGCAAAGGCTGAATTTCGCACTATTCCCCATCAAATTGAATATTGGGCTATGCTGGGCAAATGCGCTCTGGAAAACCCCGATTTACCTATAGAGTTTATCAAAGAGATATTGATTTCCAAAAATAGTGATGCCTCTCTAGCGGAGCCTTTTGATTTTGAATAAGAATCTGACAACTGACGTTACTATCAAGCAAATGCCTGCTTTTAAGAGGGCTTACAAAAAACTCCAGCCACAACAGAAAGAAAAGGTTAACGTTGCAATACGAGCTATCATTCAAAAGCCACAAATAGGTCAAGCGAAAAAAGGTGACCTCGCATCTGTTTTTATTCATAAATTCAAACTAGGTCGTCAAGAGATGCTATTAACATATGAATGGACTATATAAGAGCGGCTTTTATTAGCATTAGGCGTATATGAAAATTTTTACCGCAATTTAAAAAAGCAATCCTAACTTTTGCTTTTATCTACACTTAAAAGCTTTAACAAAACCATACAGGCAAGGCCACTAACAAATAGAACAAGGCCCAATGGTAACTGATTGTGATCAGAAGAGAGCGAGATAGCTATACTAGCAAAAACTCCACCTAAGGTTTGAATTGATGCCAACACCGCGGCTGCCATTCCTGCAATTTTAGCAAAAGGCATTAAGCCTGCAGCATAAGAGTTAGGGGTAATCATACCAATCCCAAAGATGGCTAACATTACTGGTACGACAAACAGGATTGGATTGAGCCAATTAAAAACTAATACTGGTATTAGCATTGCAATGCTACCTAACAATAGACAGCTTATGCCCAAAGTGAGCATTTTCTGAATGCCAAACCTACCAACAAATCTACTATTAATAAACGCAGCCGCAAAATAGCAAGCCCCTACTGCTGCTGCGCACCAACCAAAATCTATTGGTGTTAATGCCAAAACTTCTTGTAAAACTACAGTTCCTGAGGTCAGCCACGCGACCATGCTACCATAACCAAAAAATAACAATAGACCATAAATTATAAATGAGCGCTTATCAAATAGGTTCTTGCAATTGAGAGCCAAAACTGCTGGCTTTAAACACTTAATATTTCGGTGTTGATTAGTCTCCGGTAAAAAAAAGATCCCAATCAGCAGTGCAAATACACTATAGCCTGAAAGCAGATAAAAGCTGGCATGCCAACCAAAATAGTGTTGTAAATATCCGCCAATCAGTGGTGCTCCGGCCATAAGCGTAATCCCAACCATAGAGAAGTAAGAGCTATATTCTGCCAACCTCTTATCAGCTACGCTATCTCGCAATATAACTCGGGCCAAAACACTGCTACCTCCAGCACCAAAACCCTGCAGTAAACGACCAAAAAGTAGCGCATGAATATTTACCGCATAGAGACAATAGAGGCTACCAAGTAAACATATCATTAAACTAAATAATAACGGAATTTTGCGGCCAATAGCATCAGAAATTGTCGCCACAAATAATCGAGCGGGAGTAAATCCCAACATAAACATAGCAACTGATAATTGCACCAGGGCGATGGTGCTACCCAAACTACTGGCAATCGCAGGTAAAGATGGCAAATAGAGATCTGAGGAGGCAGTTCCTATCGAGACGAACAAAATGCTAAATAATAAAATGATTTTAGGTGGTAATGTCTTGGTTTTGAGCATTAATAATATCCTGTAGGGGCTATAACCCTCTCGGTCGACCTAAATAGATATACCCTTCGCGATTGAA
>JAGLXC010000230.1 GCA_023133095.1 Gammaproteobacteria bacterium
AAAGCTTGATTTGCCAAATCGTCTTGGTGCAATCAATAACGAGTGCTTATTGGCGTCAATATTATTAGCCAGCCATTCTGTTTCCTGGCTTCTATTGCAAAATGCTTGTCCTGCTGCCTTGCCCAGCGTGAAATAGTCTCTTGATTTCATAGCAGCACCCATGTTTTTAAAATATATAAGTGTCTATTCTACTACTAAAGCGATCGCTTCGTAAAGTTTCGCTGCGATTGCTTACGAAGCGAATCTAATAGAAGTGGGTGAGGGCTGCTGGAGTAAACTCTAATACAATTTCAGCATCCAATAATCCGCGTAAAATCAACCTGTTACTGTTTTGGGCAGGTTTTACGTAGTTTTATTGGAGGCCGGCATAGTCAGATTTCCTTCTCAACCAATTCAGCATCCTGGTATTTTCCCCTGATGCTTAGTAATAGTTTTTTGCTGGCTTTTAATCATTAAATTTATATCAGCTAAGCATTGGTATCTTTCCATGGAGGTATTTTATGATAATGCTGCGGCGATTTTTCGATTGGATTTTTTGTAACATATCAACAAGTTTTACAGTGTCAAAAATTTCTGGTAATTCAAGTTCAGGCAAAGATGCAAATAGTTTAGATTTGGCAGTGCTTAGATAAGCAATGTCTAACAATGCTTTTTCTGGTGTTGCCATTTTAATATTATGTTTGCCTATTGTTTCAAAGCCAAAGAAAAAGTTAGCCTGTACATGGTGTATGGAAACTGTAGCTAATGGTGTTGTAATCTGTTTGGTTCTAGCTAATGATACGGCATAGATAACTTCTGGTATTTGGGTGATCATACCATGATAATAAAGCGCGCTTTGCAACGATATATAGCCAGGGAAGGGAGCGGTTAGATATCCCGGCAGCATCAATTTATCAATTAATTCTGTCATTCCCCATAAACCATGTTTTAAATGTACTAGCAAACCATGCTCAGAAAGTCGGATTAATATTTTACTGGCAGTGGCGTTTTTAATCTTTAATAAACCGGCTAATTCTCTGGTTGTTATTGTTGGCTGTTTAAGATTTTTAAGTTGTGCATAAACATCAAGTAATTGCATGTTTTTTTGTCTCCAAAAAATCTACTACTTTCATCACCATATCACTCCAAATTTTTGCAGAATTATATTGATTTTGATATTCTGGCGTTAAATAAGCCACGACCTGACCTTTAAAATCTTGAAAAGTTATGGTGAAGATTTTATCTAATGCCTCGTCAATAATGGATATTAATTCTGCTTCTAAAGCTATATTTGGCGTTTGCGAAGTTAGCAATAAATAAAGATCAAAAACATCTCTTGCTTGTGTTTGATTTCTGGCGGCTAGAGCATGTACTTTTTGCTTAAGTGCAGTATTAGCTGAATAATGGTTAATCATAACAGGCATCAATTGGTACATTTGGAGAATATGGAAATTTATGGTTTCAAACTTAATATCATCGTGCAAACCACGGCGTGAAAATTCTATTTTTGTTGGTAAGGGTATTTCTATGCCATCAGCTTTAATTAACAATTTCCACCTTTGAGTAGTTTCAGTTTGCTTTGTGGGGGAGACATTAACAATTTCTATTCCTTTTGCGCGCAAGATTTGGGTAAAAGGTAAAGATGTAAAAATTCCCTGGATTTTTTTTTGCAATGTCTCTTTTTGAATGATTTGTACATCCAGATCAATATCTTCTGAATAACGAATGCTATTGAAAAAGAACCGTAGGTTACAGCCTCCTTTTAGGGCATAAAATTTCGAATCTAATTTCCTGCTAAGATGATCAAGAAATAAGAGATGAAATTGTTCAATATATTGTTTAGTGCTATAAGTGTCCATTTGCATACAATACCTGAAATTGACTTGCAAGTCAATATTGGGTATTATGTTAATAATACTTGAAGCAATCCCGCATTGCGAAACAGTTGACAATAATGGGGTCAGACCTCAATTATAAAATAACGTTAAGGAAATATCGCATAGCAGGATCTAATATCCGAAAAAAGCCATCAATATCTTTATAGACCAGGTCATTTTTTCGCAATATTGCAGTAGATTGTTGTGCGCTTGATGCTGATATTTTAAGAGGAGCGGTAAAGTTAGTTGATTGAATTTCTGTTGTTGGTGATGCGGCTAATGCAATTATAATTTTTTTCTGGTTGAGACTTAATTTCATAATATCAGAGCTTATGATTTGCCGTTGAGCTATTACATAGTTATGCCAGATGCGATCAATACTTTCTGCTGCAGGAATGTGATTCTCTTCCCAGATTATTTGGCATAAGACATTCATATAAAAAGGGTGCAGCTCTGTTTGGATAAAAATTCTCTCCAGCACAGCATCAGCCAACTTTTTTTTCCATTTAGCCTTAGCAAGCTTTTGTAACCGCTCAATATAAACTTTTTTTTCCATTCTCTCTAAAGTAAGGGTTTGGCAAAGCCTGTATAATGGACGACTATGGTCGCCAAACATTTGTTGCAACAAATGTCGATCGCTGCCTGAAAAGACATAGGATATATTTTCACTTCTTTCCACTGCATGCCTTATCGATGCTTCAATTGAGTTATGATTTACTAGCTGACTAATTTGTTGAAATTCATCCAGGAAGATCACCGCCTGTTTTTTAAAATTTTTTGCTGTCTCGTCCAGTTTTAATAGAACATCGGTTATGTCTTGTAATGGATAATTTGATAAGTTTAATGTTAGTTTTTGCCCAAAAGCCCCGACTGATATTTCAGGTTTCATCTGTTTAAAAATAGTAATTAATTTACTTTTTGCCTTGTCAAGGTTGGGGAATAATTCAAATACTAATTGACTAACTTTATTAACAATTTGGTTTCTAACATATTCTTCACTGTAAGCAGCTAAAAGATCAATAGAGCAGTATGCAAGATTCATCTCACCAGCAACTTTTGTTACCAGGCTTGTTTTACCATAGCGCCTGGGTGCCATCAAGATGGTGTGTTTATTACTTTTTATTCTGCTAATTAGGTAATCGCGTTCTGTCACGCGATTAAGAAAATAGTCGCCCAGGGCGAGCCCTTCAGGGAAGTATTTCATTGTGTTTGCCGTCACATACCTTTATATCACATAGTTTTATGTGATGATAAAGTATGTGATCAGATTAGTCAAGCGATTATTTGAATAATGGAGTCAGGTCTGGACATGAGACACCTCGGAAGCTGTAATAATAAAATTAGATACGTGAGTCATCGAGATGTCTCATGTCCAGACCTGACCCCAAACCATCATTTATCCAGCAGGTCAACAAAGCTGCAATTAGGAAAAATATTCCAGAGATGACGATCAGATATCCGGTTCTGTTATGTAGCAAATGGCTAAGTACGACTCCTGCAAAGAGGCTTACAGCTATTTGTGGAAGGCATACTGATATGTTAAATAATCCCATAGCTAAACCCATTTTTTCTTCTTGCATAACTCCTGCTATCATAGCAAAAGGAATACTGTTAAAACTTGCCCATGCTACACCAACACCTATCATGGCTAAAAACAGATAATCAGTATGATGGATAAAATTGATTGCTATTAAAGAAAGACCGCCAAATGTTAAGGCAAAAATATGTAATTTTTTTCTGCTAACTATTTTTAGTAAGGCTGGAATGCAGGAAGCAAAAATAACATTAACTAACATATAAAAGGCACATGATAGTCCAGTTAAAACTGTGCTCTTTTCAAGTGCATATTTATAATAGGCATTATGTGCTACATGAGCTAATGGTGAGATATGGAAAATTGTCTCTTCTATTGCTGGGGTAAAAAATATAATAAAACAAAAAGTTCCAAGCCAGGTAAATATCTGCACTAAAGATACTCTCCACATTGTTTGTGGCATATTGATGATATAATTTATACTTTGTTGTGCTTTTTCTCTCCATAGGATTTTCACTGAAGTTGTTGTTAGAGGCATGCTGTTTTTTATGGACATATTCTTTTTTACATATACTGCTGTACACAAATTGCTTAGCAAAATCACAATTGCACCAATGTAAAAAGAGTAGATTATTTCAAAAGGAAGTTTGCTATAGGCATGTCTGCTAAATAGATGCAGAATAATCCATGGAGCAGCTGATGCGATCATCGCGCCTATTCCAATCATTGCTGCCTGGATGGAGTATATTTTAGTATGCAAATTAGAGGGAACAATGTCTACTACTAATGGGCGATACGGTTGTAATGCCATATTTATAGCAGCTGTAAAAATGCACAACAGGATTACAGCTGTATTTATAGAGGATGAGTTAGGTAAGAGAAACATTGAAATTGCAGTAAAGATTACGCCGATAAAAATATAGGGCATTCTTTTCCCAAAAGCAGAAGAGGTTCTGTCGCTAAGATAGCCAACTATAATTGGTATGATTAGGCTTAAGATTGTTGGCAACAACCACAAATAACCAAGTCTGTTATTTTGAGCACCAAAGAAACTGAAGATTCCACTCATGTTAGCGACTGCTAATGCAAAAGCAAATTGTACTCCAAGCATGCCAAAATTTAGGCTCATCATTTGGATGAAATTTAGCTGCTGTTTTTCTGTTTGCATGTGTTGTTAGTTTTATTGCTAATTAATTAAGTAAGGCTATCGTAACTCTTTATGGCTTATTAGCCAGGAGCCGGCTAAGCCCAATAACATGCTGCCGATAATCAGAGTAATGCCACTGCCAGCGGTTAAATTATGG
>JAGLXC010000231.1 GCA_023133095.1 Gammaproteobacteria bacterium
AACTTGAGATACCAGAAGCACAGGGGAAACTAGTGGCTATACGTGCTAAAGTTGCTTCTATCACTGCTATTCTTGACGATTCAAAAGAATTAGCAGTAGCCGAGATAGGTCCTGCTGCACAACCAGCAAAAGCTGAAGTGGTGGATGAAGGTGAATCCTTTGCAATACAAACCACTAAAGATTATTTAATTGAATTCATACAAGGTAACACTAAAAATGCAACTCCAGAAATACAAGCAATTTTAAAAAGGGGGGGTATATACGCCCTTTTAACCAATCCAACTTTTGCTAAATCTTTGAATTTATCGAAAAATGATATTGTTGAGGTTGTAAATGCTCTTTGTAAGCAGCTGGATACTACTGTTAAAGGCATAGGTGAAATAGAGAACCCTAAAGAAAAAATTAGTGCTAGAACTAAAGCTCTATCTTTATACCATGCCCTTAAGCTTTTGACAAATAGGCAAACGAAATATTACAGATCGATAAAAGGTAGTATAACTACCGCTGCTGAGTTAGTAGATTTTGTTAAGCAAGATCCTTCTGGCTCATTTACTAAAGAGCTATTAAAAGATTCTGCTCTTCTAAAAAAGCTAAATCATGGGTTAACTTCTGCAGATCTTAACAAGATTATCGAGCAATTGGATGAACATCATGAAGGCAAAGATACAACGCAAAATAAATTTACAGTCTTTAATCTAGGAAGAGCCTTGCAGAGGGTGGCAGTTGTATCATCTTCTTTGTTACCAAAACGGTCCTCTTATAGTCGATTATTACCGACCCTTGGTTTTTCTCCTAGCAATATAAATAAGATATATAATAGCCCCAACGAAGCTGAGAAATTTGTTGCGGGAATTTATGATAAAATCTTCCGTAATCTTGAACTATTAGCTGGTGATTCTTGTAACAAAAAAGAAATGCAAGGAGCTAAAGTTGATCCAACAACAGGTAGAGTTAATCTAACAGCGCATTGGAAAGGAGTGACCAAAAAAAATCAAGAATCACTAAGTTTAATGAAAGCCAAGCTAGATGCTATGTTACTAGCAATGCCAAAGGAACCTACGGGCAAGGAGTCGCCAGTTAAAACCACTCTACAAAATACCCAAAAGTGGCTAAATGCAGTATTATGTAAAGGAGAGGATTTCTCTGATAAATTCAATAAGATAAAGATAACCTGGTTAACACTTGCCCCTGCACGAGACAATGCTTTCTGGGAGAGTAAGCTTGCTCAATTAGAAAAAATATTTGGCCCAATACTAACACCAGAGAGTAAAACGCAATATAATAAGGGAAGTTCAATGAGCGCATATTTTGCTGCATTATATATTGCTTCAAATATGAAAGGAATTGAAAACGCGATAAAGGACTTGCCAACACAAACAGTTGATAGTAGTGCTATAGTAGAAAATATTAGCAAAGAGTTAAAGCATCACAAAAAGTTAGAAAGTAAATTTCTTGTGATACTAGAAGAGGCTGGTAAAAGACCGGATAAGGAGCCTATTTCTGTTCAGGGGGCTGGGGATATAGACAAAAAACCTGAAACACTATATGAGCAGAAGAGCGTACAGCTTATTAATAGCATTAAGGCACTAGGACAGCCACAGGTAAAGGTAATAGAAGGTGGAACGATGCTTGTTATTAGCACAGTAAAGACTGGGACTGCTGAAGTGAGACCGCCAGAACAACACCTAGTGCCAACATTTTAAGCTAATGGCAAGATAACTAAACTGGAGAATAACATTGCTATATGAAGAAACTTTTTTCTGCCGAGGATTAGCTGGGGACACATTAAAACCTTTAGAGAGAATGATAGGTGATGATAAGCAAATTATTTTAGCTCTGAAGTGGCTGCTACTAGCAGATAAAGATGATAGCTTAAAGAATCCTTTCAAGGACGAAACAGCAGAAAAATTGGATGACATTAAAAATATTTTAAAAAATCCAGTAGAATATCAGTATCTTAAAAAAAATGCATCGCCAGAAAACCTTACTATTTTTCATGAAGCTTTTTTAGCCATCATTAATGAGAAAATTAAATTTTTAAAAAAATTAACACCTGAAGAAAAAGACAGGAGAGAGCATGAGGCTCAGCAAGAACATAAACGCAGATTGTCATCATCTGCTAAGATTTCACGTGCATTAACATTAATGCCTCCGCCCGAATCTCAAAAAGATATTATATGTCTTACCGGTTTTGGCCCCGACAATCCACCCGCATATCTTGATGATTGCCCCCCTCCTTTATCAAGACCAGCGCGCATAGCCTTGTCATTAAGGAATGTTTTTACGCAAAGAACAGATCCTGATCCTCGTAATCCTGATCCGCATAATCCTAGAAGTTGTAATATTCTCTAGTGAAAAACGCCCTCACTTTAATCAGAAATTATCTCTAATTTAAAACCATAAAAACCTTAACAAATCCTTAAGGGACC
>JAGLXC010000232.1 GCA_023133095.1 Gammaproteobacteria bacterium
AATTGCTGCAGCTGAACTCTTGCGAGTTGTGGGTCATCCTACCCAGACTCTATCAATGCCATTGATGATTCTTGGACTGGTTGGTGCATTAATTGGTAGTGTCTCTTTTACTGGTAGTATTTTAGCTTTTGTTAAGCTTAGAGACTGGATGAAAACCATTTGGTTTCCAATGCAACAAGCCATTAATATTATTGTATTAGTCGGAGCTGTTGGTTTAGGCGCAGCATTTATTATTACCCACTCTATGCTTCTCTTTGTACTGTTCTTTGTCTTCAGTGCTCTCTATGGAATTTTAATGACTATGCCAATTGGCGGCGCTGATATGCCAGTAGTTATTTCGCTTTATAATGCTTTCACTGGTTTGGCTGTAGCTTGCGAAGGTTTCTTGCTTGGTAATGAAGCCATGATTATTGCAGGTACCTTAGTAGGTTCTGCCGGTTCGCTATTAACATTATTAATGGCTCGAGCAATGAACCGTTCTATAGTAAACATAATCTTCTCTAAATTTGGTGCAACTGGTGGCGGCAGTGGCGCAGCTGTAGAGGGTGAAATGAAAGCTATGGATGTTGAAGACGCGGCTATTACCCTTGGCTATGTTAATAAAGTAGTTATTGTTCCAGGTTACAGTATGGCGGTTGCTCAAGCCCAACAAAAAGTTTGGGAGTTAGGGCAGTTGTTGATGTCAAAGGGTATTGAAGTACGATTTGCAGTGCATCCTTTGGCAGGAAGAATGCCTGGCCATATGAATGTGCTATTAGCAGAAGCTGGTGTTCCATACGACTATATTATAGATATGGAAGACATTAACAGTGATTTTCCGAATGTTGATATCTCTATTGTGTTGGGTGCTAATGATGTAGTTAATCCAGCTGCTAGAAGCGATAAAACATCTCCACTATATGGCATGCCAATTCTGGATGTTGATTATTCTAAACAGATCTTTGTCATCAAGCGTGGTAAAGGCGTAGGTTATGCTGGAGTGCAGAACTTACTGTTCTTTGATGATAAAACCAAAATGGTTTATGGTGATGCTAAAGATATTATGACTAAAATGATTCAGGCTTTAAAGAGCCAATAAAATTTGTAGGCAGGCACCCTTTACGGGTGCCTGCTTATTATCGTCTCTGGATTTTTATGTAGGAGTTTGCCAATGTTAAAAAAGTTAGAATATTGGCTAGTAAAAATTCTCTATGAAACTTTAAGTAGAATCCCTTTTTCTTTCTGCCATTATTTGGCTAATTTTTTAGCTTTTTTATTTCAGCATCTCTTTAAATATCGAAAACAGGTTGTCAAAGCTAATCTAGCACAGGCTTTTCCAGGTTTAACTAGCAAAGAGCAACAACAGATTACGAAAGAAGTATATCAAAATTTTGCCTATTTTATGGTTGAATTATTGCAAGGCTGGCGCTTTAATCGTGAATTTATGCAACAGAATTTAACTGTACATAATTGGCAGGTAATAGAGGAGGCGATGCAAGAACAGAAGGGGATGATTCTGGTCACTGGCCATTTAGGTAATTTTGAATGGGGTGGCTCTTTTGCCTGTTCCAAATATGAGAATGTATACGCTGTTGTAAAGCCTATTCATAATAAACAGATAAATGATCTAGTGGTTAAAACCCGGGAAGTATTAGGTTTTAAATTGTTATCTACAGGTAATGTGTATAAGCAAGGGTTAACTGTATTACGTAACAATGGGATGTTGGCGATTGTTGCAGATCAAGATGCTGGAAAGCATGGGGTGTTTGTGGATTTTTTTGGAATGCCTGCTTCAACTGCTAAAGGTGTAGCACTTTTACACTTAAAAACTGGCGCGCCAATTGTTATGGGTGTTGCTGTGCGGCGTAGTTGGGGCGTTTTCGAATGCCATTGTGAAAGAATATCAGCTTGTTGCTCTAATAATGAGGTGTCACCAGAGAATATTCAGGCTATTACTCAAGCACACACGAGTGCTTTAGAGCGATGGATTCGAAAGTACCCGGGGCAGTACTTGTGGACTCATAGACGCTGGAAGACAACGCCCATTGATGGCCAATCTTGAACCAAAAAATGCACTCAAAATGCTCATTTATTATATATAAACTCCGTTTTTTTGAACATTTTTTTGTTCAACCTTGTCTTATCACTGGGCGTTGTCTGTATTTTAGTTAGCATTGATGGTTAATCTTGATTTTCACAAAAGGTCTCTTTAATTAAAAAGATGCTTGTAAGTGTTGCTGTCAAATAGAGGCATGGTAAGAGCAATAGGCCAAAGATAAAGTTATGGCTATGTAAGTGATTGAGATGGTTATGAGCTGAATGTTGGATAGAGAATCCAATGGTAATTGGTACTAAAAAATTGAATAGAGATATAACTCCATTATTTAGGCCTATAGCAGTTGATTTTGTTGCAGGTGTCACTTGTTCACATATTGTTACAAAGCCGATATTTTGACCTGCACAAGCAAAGCCAATAAGGAAGCAGGTTACCACATAAATAAAAGTCCTTGGGGTTGGGTAGAAGATGAATACCAGGATGGCTATTAGCCCGAGAATTGCACTGTAAGTTAAGCCAGGTTTGCGGCGTTTTTGGTAATCAGAAAAGGCGCCAATTAAGGGGCAGCCAATTGCGTAGCCTATCCAGGTGCAGGATATGAGAAAAGCCGCGTTTTCTTGGGTGAATCCTTTGGTGATTAAAAATTCAGTGCCCCAAACCATCCCTAAAAGCGCAAGGGAGACGTAAATAGCTCCCGAGTAAAGAACTATAAACCAAACTTGATTATTGTTTAATAACTCTTTGATTATGATGGATGTTTTTGTTTTATTTTTGCTTGGGATAGCTTTTTTTAGCTGGCTTTTAGGGCCATTTTGTACGAACACAATGATTAAGCCAGCCAAAAATATTCCAAACAGTCCAACCTGAACTAAAATGATACGCCATGGTTTATGGAGTTCAATAATCATGTGAATTAGTGGTGCGCCAGCTAGAATTGGACCTAGAGTACCAATAAATTGTGACGCTCCAGTAAAGAAACCGAAATGCCGATGCGGAAACCATTTTAATACCACAACTAAAAGGGATACAAAGGCAAAGGCAGAACCGAATCCCATAAAAAGTCTGCTGAAAAGGGCGCTGTAGAAGCCATTGGAGCTAGCAAAGCAGAAGGTGGAGGCCGCACAAATTAGAGCAGCAATAACCATCATGGTTTTTACGCCAAATTTATCTAATAAGATGCCAACGGGTAGCTGCATGGAACCATAAGTAATACAGTACGCAGCACCTAGAAAGGCAAATAGCTCTGGAGTCAGGTGGAGTTCAGGAATGATTTCTGGTGCTAGAGAGCCAACAAAGGTTCGAAGGAAGAATTCATACAGAAAGAATAGCGCAGCAATCAACCAAACCGTTAGTCCAAGAGGGGTTAGTTTCTGATTGGACTGGGGTTGCTGCTCGTCCATATTTTTAGGATAACAAAATCCATACATTATACCAAGCTTTAAATTGGGGGACGCTCTTAAATAGGGGGCATACTTTAGAGTGTCCCCTATTTAAGAACGTCCCCTAACTACGTTATATAAATGGAAAAATTTAATCAGTATCAGTATACTTCTCTATTATGATAAATGATCTCTCAGCAACTGAAGTAGTTAACCATGAATTAGGCCGTTTTAATAGTAACTATTATCGGGATAAGTTTCGTCGCTTAGTAGTATGGCTATGGTTTATGGTATTGGTTAACATGGTGTTGATAGCTGCAGTAGTCTATTTATGTTTGACTGTAAAACATGACCCCCACAAATTTTATGCTTCAAATATCCATAATGGTGTGGTGACTGAGGTATATCCATTAAGCAATCCAATGGTAAAGCCGGCCAAATTGTTAGATTGGGTCGAGGATACTGTCGTCAAATCTTATAACTTTAATTTTACCAATTATCGTGATGTGTTTGTTGATATACAAGATTCATTCACCAGTACAGGTTGGCAGGAGTATCAAAGCATACTGAAAAATAGTCCTATGTTGGATAATTTTATTAATCAACGGCTATTTTTAACTGCCAGGGCTACTACAAGGCCTATCTTGATTAGTGATGGAGTAGAGCATGGGTACTATGAGTGGAAAGTGCAGATACCACTTCAGATCGCTTATAGCAAATCTCCCAGCAGTAATGACCAGATAATAACTCAAAAAAATATTACTGTATCGGTTATTGTGGTGCGTATACCTAACCTGGGTAATACTGAAGAGGTTGCAATTACACATTTTGAAATAGGGGCGAACTCCTAGCGGTCGCCCTTAGCTAGCGGTCGTCCTTATTTAAAAGCATAAATATGATACCAATAGTTATACAAATATTTGCGCCATTACTAAGCCTGATTGTTTTTACATTAGGTAGCGGTCTTCTTACTACCCTATTAACTGTACGTTTACATATGGCAGGTAGCGGCACCTGGATGATCGGTATTCTTACTGCTGTCTATTATTTTGGACTGGTTGTGGGTTCATTTTTTAGTGGCAACTTTATTCGTCGTGTTGGTCATATCAGAATTTATGCTACCTTTGCCTCAATCCTGGCCGTTGCAACCATTTTGCAGGGGATTTTTCTGAATGATACAGTATGGCTGATATTGCGGTTTATCTCTGGCTATTGTATAGCTGGCCTTTATATTGCAATTGAAAGTTGGTTGCTAGTTATTGCTGAGCCCAAGATGCGTGGTACTATTTTGTCTTTGTATATGATCTCTTTTTATGCAGCGTTAGGTGGCGGACAATTTTTATTAAATGTTTCTGATATAAATACGATTGTGCCTTTTTGTATTGTTGGAATGTTGTGCTCGTTATCAATTGTGCCTATCTCTATGACCAGGGCAACATGCCCAAGTGTTGAAGATACTAATGGCCTAAGTTTTAGGCAGCTATATAAGATTTCTCCATCTGGAGTGATTGGATGCTTTGCTGCTGGTTTGATTAGCAGTGTTATTTATGGGTTAATGCCACTTTTCATTAAACAGCTTAATTTACCGGATACTTTTGTAGCTTTAACTATGGGGCTAACAATTTTTGGAGCAATGTTTCTCCAATATCCATTAGGGCGAATTTCTGATTTTTTTGAACGCCGTAAAGTATTAATTGTAGTAAGCTTTGTTTCGTTAGCAATAGCCGTTTTATTGATGTTAACAGCATATCATTTGCCAACTCTATTCTTGGTTTTCGCCTTTATTTTTGGTGGTGCCTCTTTTGCACTATATCCGCTTAGTATTACCCATACTTGTGATTATTTAAGCAGGAAAGATATAATCATTGCTACCCAGGGGTTATTATTAGCTAATGGAATTGGCTCAATCATTGGGCCAATTTTAGTCCCTGGTTTTATTGATGTAATGGGGCCATTGGGGTTGTTTGTCTATTTTGGTTTTGTTTGTGGCTTGCTGGGACTGTTTTTCTCATGGCGACGGACTAAAACATCAAAAACCCCAATTGAGGAGCAGGGCGAATTTGTTACTATGCCAAGAACATCACCTGTGGTTACTGGTTTAGATCCGCGAGCAGAAGAGTAGGAGAGATAAGTAATGAAAGTTAACGAGAACATAAAAAAGCGACAGAAATATCTATTAGATAAAATTGGTAATAACAGCATTGCAATTGTCTTTGCTGCGAAAGAGCCACACTATCATCGTGAAACAATTTCGCCTGCGCGTCAAGATAGTGATTTTTACTATTTAACTGGTTTTGCCGAATTGGATGCTATTGCTGTTTTTATTCCGGGACGTTCAGAGGATGAGTATATTCTTTTTAGCCAAGAGAAAAATCCCCAGGAGGAGCAATGGTTTGGTTTTAGAGTTGGGCAAGAGAGAGCATGCAAAGATTATGGTGCGGATCAGGCCTATCCTTTAAGCCAGGTAGAAGATATGTTACCAGCTCTTATCAAGGGCCAAGAGGCGATCTATTTTAACATGAATGATCATGATGATCAGGCTGCAATTATGCGTTGGACTCAGGCACTGCAACATCAAGAGCGTAGTGGCATTAATATGCCTACAGATTTTATTGATATCAGCAAAATTACGCACGCAATGCGGCTGGTAAAAGATAGCGAAGAAATAGGGCTGCTGCGAAAGGCAGCTGAAATATCAGCTGCAGCTCATCTTCGAGCTATGCAAGCTTGTCGTCCTTGTATGTTGGAGTATGAGTTAGAAGCAGAGTTAATGTATGAGTTTATTAAACAAGGAGGGAGAGTGCCATCATTTGAACCTATAGTTGCAGGTGGAGCAAACGCCTGTGTTTTACACTATAGTCAAAATAATGCTGAGCTTAAAGATGGCGATTTAGTCTTAATTGATGCAGGGGTTATTTATAATTATTATGCTGGCGATATATCCCGAACCTTTCCTGTTAATGGCAAATTTAGCGCAGAGCAACGGGCAATTTATCAGGCGGTTCTTACGACTCAGTTGGCAGTAATAGAAGCTATAAAACCAGGAGTAGAGTGGATAGAGTTGCAGCGATTATCTGAGCACCTTATAACTGAGCAGTTATTAGCTTTAGGGATATTAAAAGGGGATCTTAATGATCTGTTAGCTGCTAAAGCGCATCAACCATTTTATATGCATAAAATAGGCCATTGGTTAGGCTTGGATTGTCATGATGTTGGCAGCTATAAAGAGCAAGCAATAGAAGATAGCTGGCGTAAGCTTGAGCTTGGTATGGTGCTTACAGTAGAACCAGGTATCTACATTGCGCCTGAAGCAGCTGATGTTGATAAGAAATGGTTAGGAATTGGAGTCAGGATTGAAGATGATATCCTGGTAACTGAAAATGGCTATGAGGTTCTAAGTGCTGCGGTGCCAAAGACAATCGAAGAAATTGAAAACATTACGAGGATATCAAATTAAGCACGATTAATTTTGGTTATTTCCGGCAGCTGTTTCAGCTTTGCCACAATTTGATCAAGTAGAGCAAGATTTTCGATCTCTAAACTGAGATTAACATAGGCCATATGATCTTTTTTATTAACATTAGCGTTTAAGCCAATTATTGCAATCGCTTCATGCGAAAGGATATTGCTAATGTTATTAACTAAACCATGGCCATCAAAAGCTTCAATCACTAAATTAACTGGATAATTGTGGCTGGCGGCCATACCCCAATCAATCTCAATTAAACGTTCTGGATGCATTTTTTTAGTGCTAACTATATTGCTGCAGTCTTGCCGATGAATCGAGATGCCACGTCCTTGCGTGATATAACCAATAATCGCATCACCAGGGATGGGCTGGCAGCAGTTAGCCAAGTGGGTTAATAGATTGTCTACTCCTTGAATCTCTATGTCAGTTGTCTTTGTAGTGAGGGGAGCGCTAGTTGCAGGTTTTTTTGTTTCATTATCTGTTGCCGGAGTTGTGGTTCTCTCTATTAGCCCTATAATACTAGTGGTTTTTAGTTCACCACCACCTAAGGCTGCAAACATATCTTCATTTGTTTTAAATTTTAACTGATTAGCTAAATTGCCAATGTTGATATTTTTAAGCCCTAAGCGCTTTAGCTCTTTTTCTAGTAGATCTTGACCAAAGGCAACATTTTTATCGTGATCCTGTTTTTTAAACCAACTATGAACTTTCGCTTTAGCACGGGAGGTTTTAAGAAAACCCAAATGTGGGTTTAACCAGTCGCGACTGGGATGCGGCTGTTTGTTGGTTAATATCTCTATGGTTTCGCCGGTTTTAAGCTGATAACTTAAGTTAACAATATTAGCGTCGACTTTAGCACCGCGGCAGCGGTGGCCAACTTCACTATGGATATGGTAAGCAAAATCTAATACTGTAGCGCTCTTAGCCATTTCAATGATGTCATTGCCAGGGGTGAAGACATAGATGCGATCATCAAAGATATTTTGGACCTCATCTAAAGCATCGTCAGTTGCTGTTACCTCTTTTTGCCAAGCCATAGCCTGTCTGAGCCAGGCAATTTTGGTTTCATAATTTGTACTTTGATGCGCTCCTTCCTTATAGACCCAATGGGCAGCTACACCTAACTCTGCCTCTTGATGCATAGCAAGAGTGCGAATTTGTACCTCAACGCAGACATCATCTGGGGCTATAACTGCAGTATGGATAGATTTATAGCCATTAGGCTTAGGAGTAGCAATATAGTCATCGAACTCTTTGGGAATATGTTGCCAGGCGCCATGGACACTGCTTAAAACAGTGTAGCAATCTTCAACTGTAGGAACAATTACCCGAACTGCCGTTGTATCATATATTTCACTGAAATCGACATTTTTACGCTGCATCTTGCGATAAATGCTATAGATATGTTTAGCTCTTCCCGTTATTTCAGGGTTTGAAATCCCAGCGGCTTGTAACATTTGTGTTAATTGCGTAATAAAGTCTTTTACATATTGTTCGCGGTCTGCTCGGCGCTGATTTAGTGCTTTTGATAGCTCCTTATATGTGGCTGGATCCTGGTAGCGGAAAGAGAAATCCTCTAATTCCCATTTTATTTGCCAGATACCTAAGC
>JAGLXC010000233.1 GCA_023133095.1 Gammaproteobacteria bacterium
AAGCGCGACTAGGTATCAGGATGATAGCGGGATGGTACAGGGATGTACCGTGGAGCGCGCAACAACTCCAGATAGCCTCAGCCAAACACAAAAATCCATTTATCTTTTGAATGCATTTTAATGAGGCAACCCTCGCGAGTGTGCAATCCAGGACAAGGACAAACAATGGAATCTACAAAATTAATCCAAAAATATAAATTTCTTTATCTGCTGATATCACTACTAATATTCTTCATTCTGAACGCATTTATAGCCAATGACACTATCGGCCGTTATGTTTTCAACTCACTCTTTAGCATAATGTTTTTATTCGCTATCTACTCTATAGCTTATGATAAACGAATAATTATTACAGCCATTATCTTAGGCTTTTTCTCGCTTCTAGGACACTGGCTCAGCAGCACCATATTCCCTGGTAAAGAGCTATATCTAATTGATAGTATTGCTATTATCCTATTTATTGCGTTAATAATTACAGCCACCTTAACCTACATTATTCGTGACAAAGAGGTATCTTTTAATAGCTTATGCGGTGCTGTATGCGCATATCTCTTAATTGGCCTGTTGTGGACCTTTATTTACGCTATACTATTTATTGTGCATCCTAATGCATTTTCTATCTCAACCGAACTACTAAAACAACACATAGGCAACACTTCTCAGCACTTTGTTTACTATAGCTTTGTAACCTTATCTACCCTTGGCTATGGCGACATCACCCCGCTTTCTAACCCAGCCAAAACTTTCGCCTGGCTAGAAGCCATTATCGGTCAAGTCTATCTCACAATTTGGATTGCCCATTTAGTTGGCATGTATATAAAGAGGAAACAGTAACATGAAAAAATCTACCGCCTTAATCGTCTTATTAACAGCTGCATCCGCGTTATTGCTTACTGGATGTAATGACAAAAAAGAGTCGAAGCAGATTGTACGCCCAGTTAAAACCATGACGGTTGCGCAACCTCAAACAACCACTACCCGCACCTTTCCCGCCAAAGTTTCAGCTGACAAAGAGGTGAAGCTAGCGTTTAAAGTACCAGGACAGCTAATTGAACTACCAATATTTGAAGGCGATAAAATAGAACAAAATCAATTAATAGCAGCCTTAGACCCGAAAAAATATCAAGAGACTGTTAATGAAGCCAAAGCTGAATATATTCGTGCCAAAGCTGATTATAATCGAGCCAGACAGATTGTTGACAAAGGCTATATTACTCGTTCTGAGTTTGACAAGAAAAAAGCCGAATTTTTACGGGCAGAAGCCAATTACCATACTGCCCAGCATGATCTAAATGATAGCAAGCTTCACGCCCCTTTCAGTGGGATTATTGCAAAAAAATATGTGGATAATTTTCAATATGTAGCGACCAAGCAGCCAATTGTAAATTTGCAGGATGTGAATCACGTAAATATTACTATTCATGTGCCGGAAAATATCATAGCCAATATACCGGTTGAAAATAGGAAGCAGCATGCATCAGCTAAAGTAATCTTTTCCTCTTTACCACAGAAGGCCTTTCCGCTCTCTATAAAAGAGTACTCTACCGAAGCAGATCCTGAAACCCAGACCTTCAAAATAGTCTTTATTATGCCAAAACCGCCTGAACTCAATATCTTGCCCGGCATGACTGCAACTGTAACGGCCCAGATTCCAGATTATAAAAGCGGTGCTAGCTCCTTTTTCACAATTCCTTCTAGCGCGGTATTTGTTGATGATGATAATAACTCCTTTATCTGGTTGGTCGATCCTAAAAGCATGCATGTCAAACGCCAACAAGTTAAGGTAACTAAGCTAGCTGACAAAGAGATTCATGTTACAAGTGGTATCACTCCTGGCAACATCATTGTTACGGCTGGAGTGCACTTTTTACAAGATAACGAAAAAGTTAAATTTCTTCAAAAAATCAAAACGGAATATTAATAATGAATGCAGCAGAATTTTCTATCAAAAAACCAGTCATTGTCTGGATGATCATCATATTGTCTCTAGCTGGCGGTTTGTATGCCTATTTTCATATCGGCCGTTATGAAGATCCAGAATTCACTATTAAAGAGGCTAAGGTTATTACCCATTACCCTGGCGCCTCAGCCCAGGAGGTTGAACGCGAGGTTACCGACGAAGTTGAGATGGCCGTGCAACAAATGGGGCAGGTGAAAAGAATCGAATCCATATCTAAGCCTGGGG
>JAGLXC010000234.1 GCA_023133095.1 Gammaproteobacteria bacterium
AGTTGTAGCAACCATAGCAGCCATTGCCGGATTGTTGTTTGGTTTTGATACCGGAGTAATAAATGGTGCGTTACCTTTTATTGCGCATACTTTTCATATTGTGGTGCCGACCTCAGCACATGTATTAAATCTTCCTACATATGCAGTATTTGGTGTGATGCATGTTAGCGCGACCGTATTAAAAGAATTTATTGTTGCTGCTGTGCCGTTTGGAGCCTTAATTGGCGCTATTTTTAGTAGTTCAGCCTCGCATGCGCTAGGAAGGCGAATAACAATTATCGCATCAGCATTGCTGTTTATTTTAGGTACCCTATTTGCTGTATTTTCTTTGAGTACTGATATGTTAATTACTGGTCGTTTATGCATGGGATTTGCTATAGGGCTGTCAGCTATGGTGGTACCAATGTATCTGTCTGAAGTCTCTCCACCTGATATTCGCGGATCAGTAATCTTTCTCTATCAAATGGCTATTACTGTTGGCTTATTATCTGCTTTTGTGATTAATTTTATTTTTCATGCGCATGAAAATTGGCGGGCTATGTTTGCGGTAGGTATTCTTCCATCATTACTGTTAGGCTTAGGCATGTTAACCTTGCCAGAGAGTCCGCGTTGGTTGTTACTAAAAGGTAAAGAGCAAAAGGTGAAGGACGTGCTGCAAAAGTTACGTGGCCATAAAGAGATAGACGCAGAGATGGCTGAAATTAGAGAGAGTGTTGCACACGCTAGAGGTGGATTAGGGTTGCTATTTTCTAAAAAAATTCGTCCACTGGTTATTATTGCTTTTGGTCTGTTTGTGTTTCAGCAGCTTACAGGAATTAACACGATTTTTTATTATGCTCCAGCGCTGTTTAAAGCTGCAGGTTTTCATGGTAGCACGGCAGGAATTTTAGCGGCTATTTCAACTGGTGCAGTTAATGTGCTGGCTACATTTTTTGGTATTTGGTTTGTCGATAGACTAGGTCGCAAAAAATTACTTTACATTGGCTTAGCTGGGATGGTGTTGTGTCATCTAGTATTAGGTTGTGCCTATCATCATTTGTTTGGTGCTAATATAAAATGGATTAGTTTGGCTGCAATGTTAATCTTCATCGCATTTTTTGCTATCAGCATTAGTGGTATTGCCTACATAATGATGTCAGAATTGTTTCCGCTTAACGTTCGTAGTGTTGGCATGGCAGTTGCGAGTTGTGCTAATTGGGGGTTTAACTGGTTAGTATCTGTAACCTTTTTAACTATTGTTAATGTGTTAGGTTTTGGTAATACCTACTGGCTCTACGCAGGCTTTACCTTTATGGCGCTAATTTTTGTATTTCTATTGGTTCCTGAAACCAAAAATATTTCGCTAGAACATATTGAAAAGAATCTATATTCTGGTGTTAGATCACGTGATTTAGGTAAAATATGAAGCATAGCTAATATTTTTAGGTTAAATATTATTTTTTCAACATTCAACGGTGATTATATATGCGTAATAATTTAATTAAAATTATATTGTTAACTCTATTTTTTTCTAGCGCAGCTAGCGCAAAAATTTACTATAGCGCTATCGTAGATGCTGGAAGTTCTGGTTCACGTATTTATTTATATCAATATGAAAAAAGTGTGGCAAATGACATTAACCAATTGCAACTTATTGCCAGCAAAAAGGTCTCACCCGGTATTTCTGCTTATGCTGCTCATCCAGCAGAGATAACTAGCTATATATTGCCTTTATTGCAGTTTGCACAGCAACATTTTAATCCCTTAGTAAAAGAAGATCAGGTAACGTTTTCGCTGATGGCTACAGCTGGAATGAGGTTGGTCTCTCCAGAACAGCAGGAACAAATTTATAACAATATTAAAGCTGCGCTTCAAAAATACACCTACTTTCAGATCAAAACTATCGAAACCATTCCGGGGCAGTGGGAAGCAATCTATGGTTGGGTTGCAGCCAATTATGCCAATCATTCACTCCAGCCCAATAAAACTATTGGTATATTGGATATGGGAGGTGCGTCAACAGAGGTCGCTTTTGCAACTAGCAAAAGTGAGGACACTGAAAATATCGCCAAAATCCAGTTAGGGAAGAATGATTTCTCTGTTTATGCAGTTAGCTATCTTGGTTTAGGGCAAAATCAAGCACGGAGTCAGTTTATGAATAATAAAAATTGTTTCCCCAAAAACTATCTATTGCCTGATAAAACTTATGCTGTTGGCAACTATGAGGAGTGCGTGAAGAGCCTTAATCCAGTACTGAAAGAT
>JAGLXC010000235.1 GCA_023133095.1 Gammaproteobacteria bacterium
GTCCAGACCTGACCCCGCATTTGTAGGTAGAAATACTTATAGGTAGTACTACGCATATAATTCCTACATTTACATGCTATGCTAAATATGTAACGTAATAATTATTTATAAACAATTCTTGATTCTATCGGAGAATAATATGCCAACAATTAAAACTGTTCTATTACATGACTTGGATGGAAGCCATTATCAAAGCAAACCAAATCCTGATGCGACAATTTATGTGCCGCCATGCGTTCAGGATAAGTTAAAATAGATATCAGCACGCTTGCAAGGGGTTACGGTTGAAACCTGGTTTGAGACGACAGACCCAGATAGAGGAACAATATCAGCGCAAGGTCAACTAGCAAGTTCTGTTATAGCAGGTGACATAACCCCGCAGCAATTGTTAATGTTAGCAAAAAATGAGCCTCAAAATGACCATGGCCGTGTTGATTTTGATAAATATTATGAAGAAATAGATAGAGATCTAGTTGTTTGGATCAAGTTATTAGCTAAGCTGTGTGTAACTGTAACTAAAGTGCCAACCTTGGCCTGGGGCGGATTTTCTCCAGATTTTTCTAAACCAAGAGTTAAGTATGATGAACCATATGATATATATTACGCCAGTCTTAGTGGTTATCAATTTCAGCATACCTTTGCCTCTCGAAACAGTGGCGCTCTATTTTTAATTGGCGAACAACAAGAGTATCCAGCTGAAATTGTAGAGTGGTTTTATCAAAATGTGGTTGGAGAAGCCAAACGAGCAGATTCTCATGCTTGCGCTGCAGATCAAACCGATAGATATCAAAAAGTTACGATTCAAGATAAAAGTTACTATTTAGATAAATTAGCCTATGAAAAGGCCGTAGCATTTGATTTTATCACCTACAATATTGCACTAAACAAACATGCAGAAAAACATGATGACAAAAATATTGTCAGTAGATTTTTATCTTATGGATCAGGTGCTTTTGCAGCAGACATTGATATACCATACTCAAGTGTGCCTAAAATTATTGCTCCTCTTGTTACTAAAGGTGCGGTTAGAGGACATGATGCCTTAAAAACTCAGCCCGAATTAACCAAACATATTGGACGACATGAACTACCATTCCACGATCAATCAGTTCCATTGCCAACAACAGGCGATATTACATTTACCATGCAAGATGCCTTAGCTGGTGCTGATCAGGCACTGATTTCAACTACCAATGGTGGTGACCCACATGCTCCTGATCGCAATGAAGGAATGTTAGATATTAATGCTGCCGACTACTCAGCCAGCGTTGATGCATCTATAGGTACCAACATCGGCGGGGCTGGAGAGACTCATCCTAACACCAATCCAGAAATGCAAACATATGTTTTAAATGAAGCGGTGACTTTGCACCAGGCATTACAACAACTGCATGCAGAAACAGATGTCCACGCAGCCGCTGCTCCTGAGCCTACTCCTGTCGTCGCTCCTGCTCCAGTAGATCATCCTACCAACCCTGGTGCTGCTGGCGGACCTGGAGTATTTGCTGCTGCACCAACCACCGCTAAAGGCGCCGATGGACCACCAGCTCCAGTAACAGCAGACCCACATAGTAATGATCATGAAAAATCTCCCTTAATAACCCCGACCACAACCCCTAGCAAGGGTTGGTGGAGCTGCTGCTAAAAAAACAGGGGCAGGTCTTGACTTTGTACATCATAGTCAAGACCTGACCCCGCACTGCTGCAACAAAGCATCAATTTTAGGCGCGCGTCCGCGGAAGCGCTTAAACAAAATCATAGGGTCAACTGCGCCGCCGGCCTCTAAGATGTTATGTAAAAAAGATGCGGCGGTTTCTTTATTAAACAGGCCATCTTCTTGAAATTTTGCAAAGGCATCGCTAGCTAAGACTTCGGCCCATTTATAGCTGTAATAACCTGCAGCATAACCGCCGCCAAAAATGTGAGAGAAACCATGTTGAAAACGATTAAATGGTGCTTGCGGTGTAACAGCCATCTCTTTTCGGACGCTATCAAGAATGGTTTGGATCTGATTTTTTTGTTTAGCATCAAACTCCATATGCAGCCTAAAATCAAATAGCGAGAATTCTAATTGCCTTAGCATTTGCAGGCCAGTTTGGAAATTTTTAGCAGCTATCATTCTATCATAGAGTTTTTTTGGTAATGGTTTGCCTGTTTTGTAGTGTTTAGCAATTAAATTTAAGATCGATTTTTCAAAGCACCAGTTTTCCATAAATTGGCTTGGGAGCTCTACTGCATCCCATGGCACGCCATTAATTCCAGCGACTCCTGCATAATCTACTTTGGTTAACATGTGTTGTAGGCTATGGCCAAATTCATGAAACAGAGTTAATACATCGCTATGGGTAAAGAGTGCTGACCTCTTTCCAATTGGTGCACTAAAGTTACAGATGATATAGGCAATAGGTAGTTGTAAGTTACCATCAACTAGTTTTCTGCGGCCACAATAGTCGTTCATCCAGGCGCTGCCTTGTTTTTGTGGCCTAGCATAAAGATCCATATATAAATAACTGATAAGGTTTTTTTTGCGACCATGAAGAGCAAAGACTTTTACATCTTGATGCCACACATCAAGGTTGTTAACCTCAGTAACCGTAATGCCGTATAGACGTTTAACTAGTTTAAACATGCCAGTTAAAACTTGTGGTTCTGGAAAATAGGGCCGTAAATCCTCTTGCGAAATGCTGTATTGATGTTGACGCAATTTTTCACTGTAATAGGCCAGATCCCATGGTTGTAAATCTGTAACGCTAAATTGCTCCTGGGCAAATTTTTGTAACTCGGCAAATTCTTGTTTGGCCTTGGCGTGCGAACACTTAGCTAATTTACGTAAAAAAGTTAGCACCTGTTTTGGAGTGCGTGCCATTTTTGGAGCTAAAGAGTATTCAGCATAGTTATCAAATTTTAATAAGTTAGCCTCCTTAGTGCGGGCCTGTAAAATATCAGCCATTACTTTACTATTATCCCAGCGCCCCGCATTTGGTCCCTGATCTGAAGCTCGAGTGACATAAGCGGTATAAATTTCCTGACGTAAGTTGTGATTATCAGCGTAGGCAATAACAGCTAAATACGAAGGTTGCTCTAAGGTAAACATCCAGCCAGTTTTTTTGTGAGTTTTTGCTGCGGCTTTAGCTAATTGCAAAGCATGTTTGGGAATGCCTGTTAACTCTTTTTTATTGGTTACCAAACGTGCCCAACCACAAGTAGCATCTAACAAGTTTTCGGAAAACTTAGCTGATAAAGCTGCTAACTGAGTTTGCAACTTTGCAAATTGCTGTTTATCGCGCGGGGATAAAGCAACACCTGATAATTTAAAATCACGCAGCTCATTAGCAATAATTTTCTTCTGCGCTATAGTTAAATTTTTGTAAGCAGGGCTCGCTGCTATTTTGTTAATCGCTTTATATAACTTAGTGTTTTGCCCAAGTTCAGTGAAATAGGCCGATAGTTGTGGTAAAACTGCATTATAGACTTTACGCAGGGCAGAAGAGTTCACTACTGCATTTAAATGCGAAACCAATCCCCACATAGTGTGCAAACGATCATCTAACTCCTCTAAAGGCTGGATGAGATTTTCCCAGCTGGGGTTTTTCTCTTGCAACAATCTATTAATGGTTGCGCGGTTTTCAGTTAATATTTGCTCTAGTGCTGGTAGCACATGGCGCGGCTTAACAGTACTAAAAACGGGAAATTGATTTTTAGCTAATAAAGAATTTTGTTTACTCATAGTGCATATTATTACAAAATTTATTATACTATGCCATGTTATTAAATAATTAAGGAGCTAGATATGGAACACGAACACGAAAAAGGGCCAAATGTCACGGTTAGACTTTTTGACAAAAAGCCAACTCTGCCTCACCTTAGAAGGTTAATGCCAAATCAAGGGGCACCAACAGGAAAATATCTTGATACTCCCAGACCGTCTGTGCCTAAGCCAAATTGTGACGGCACGGTGTTAGAGGATGTGGGTGGAGATGGCGGCACCCCAGAATCCGGGTCAACCGGTTCAGGCCCAACTCCTTAAAATCATATATCCGTAGCCCCCCTTGCGGGTGCCCGTGTTGCGGTTGCTCGTTTTGCCGCCCTTAATGTATTCTGCATTAAGGCCGCAACTGTCATTGGTCCAACGCCGCCTGGCACTGGAGTAATCCAACTGGCCTGCTCTTTAGCGGCTATAAATTCAATATCACCAACTAACTTGCCATCAGGCAAATGGTTAGTGCCAACGTCAACCACAATTGCGCCTGGCTTTATCCAATCGCCTTTGACCATCTCTGCCACGCCGGCTGCTGCAATTAACAGATCTGCATTTTCGACATATGTTTTAAGATTTTTGGTAAATGCATGGCAAACATTAACTGTAGCATTAACATTTAGCAGCTCTAAAGCTAGCGGTTTTCCTACCAAAATAGAGTGGCTAATAATAGTTGCAGCTACCCCTTTAAACTCAAGATCAAGATAGTGTCTAAGCAACGTCATGATTCCATGGGCGGTGCAAGAGTGAAAAACAGGCTCACCCAGAGTTAGCCAGCCTAAATTATAGGGATGCAGGCCATCTACATCTTTGTTAGGATCTACAGCGGCAATAATTTTATTGCTATTGATATGTTGCGGCAGCGGCAGTTGCACTAAAATGCCATGGACTGTGGTGTCAGCATTTAGCGCACTAATTATTTGCAATAGCTCAGTCTCGCTGGTGTTTTCAGGGAGATCAACTGCTCTGGATATAATACCAACATTAGCGCAAGCTTGGCGCTTATGCTTAACATAAAGCTGTGAGGCTGGATCATTACCAACCAATACTACCGCTAGAGTTGGAGCTAGTAGCCCTTGCTGTAAGAGCAGCTGCACACCATTTGCAGCTTCTGTCTGCATCTGATTCGCTAATGCAACGCCATCTAAAATTTGTGCTGTCATATTAATTATGTTATCTCAAATCATAAAATAAAACCAATATTATCAAACCAATACAGTTAAGGCTTCCACGCTACCCCTAAATTCTGTTATAATCTCAGGCTGACTACATTAAACGATTTTGAGATTTTGGTTTTATGACGATTGACAAGACACAAGCATATTTGCCAGAGATTACTGTAAAGGCAGTTATATTTTCTATTATCCTGACTATTTTTCTGGCGGCCTCTAATATTTATTTGGGCTTAAAAGCTGGCGCTACCATTTCAGCGTCCATTCCGTCAGTTGTTATTGCATTAGCTTTTTTTCGTTTGTTTCGTAAGTCTAATATTTTAGAGGTTAACACAATCCAAACCGCCGCCTCTGTTGGCGAAGGTTTAATATCTGGATTAATTTTTACTATTCCTGCTCTGATCATAATCCATTTTTGGAGCGGTTTTAATTATTGGGATATTGTTATTATAGGTGCATCTGGAGGTATCCTGGGAATTGTGATCAGTGTTCCTTTGCAGCGTGCTTTACTCAATGATAAAACTCTATATTTTCCTGAAGGAACAGCTATTGGACAGGTCATGAAAGCAGGCATGGAAGGCGGCAGTCAGGCTAAACCTATCTTGTGGGGTGGTTTAGTTGGTGCTGTTGTTGTTTTTTTACAGTCTGGTTTTGGCATATTAGCTGGAGATTTCAAATATTGGGTATTAAAAGGCAAAACTTTATTTGGATTTGGTATCGATTTTTCACCGGCATTAATAGCTGCTGGCTATATTTGTGGTATTAATTTAGCTTCTGGCATGGTGATTGGTTTAGTCTTAGCCTGGGGTGTTGGTTTGCCATTTTTGACAACTCATTTTGGTATCCCCCATGCATCTAATCTCGCAGCTATTGCTTCCAACATGTGGTCAAGCTATATCAGATATATTGGTATTGGAACCATGTTAACTGGCGGCATTTGGACCTTAATACTGATTTTAAAACCTGTTGTTAAAGCAATAAAGGCCTCTTTACATGCTCTACATGATGTTGGCGATCATGGTGATAAAGTAGCACGCGACAATATTGATATACCAATTAATTATCTATTTTGGATTGGAATAATTGTGCTTGTCATAATTACTGTCAAATTAGCAACCATCCTTTTACTGCCGAATCTAGGCCTACCAATATTAGCCCGGATTTTAACTTTGGTTATTTGTATTGGCTATCTATTGATTGCTAGTTTTATTTTTTGTTCAGTCGCAGGTTACTTTGCTGGATTGGTTGGAGCGAGTAATAATCCTGTTTCTGGATTAATTATTGCTGCATTATTAATGTTATCGCTTATCTTGTTAGCAATTACTAGCAGCTGGTTAGGCCAGCATCAACATGTAGATCATGTGCTTATTGGCGGCATAGCAATTATGATTTGTTCTTTTATCGGTTGCGCTACAACCATGTGTGCCGAAGCTTGCCAGGTAGCAAAAATTGGGAGCATAGCAGGCGGAACACCCTGGCGCCAACAGGTTATCATGATAATCAGCGTAATTACTCTTGCTTTTGTAACTCCTTTTATCTTCAATTTATTATTTAATGCCTATGGTATCGGCGGAGTATTTCCACGAGCAGGCATGCCAGTTGCACAAATGTTGCCCGCACCGCAAGCAGGCTTAGTTGCAGCAATAACGCAAGCAGTCTTTACCCATAAGTTACCATGGTCTATGTTAATTATTGGAATTGTAATTGGTATTTGCGGCATTATCTGTGATGAAATTTTAAGAACACGCTATAATAAACGTTTGTTAGTTCTTGCCGTAGGGCTTGGTATATATCTACCAATGAATATAGCCATGCCAATAATTGTCGGTGGTTTTTTAAGCTATTTTGTGCAGAATTTTCATGTTAAAAATGGAATTCATATCGAAAAAGTACGTGAACATGATACCAGCAGCATGCGTAATGCCCTGTTTTTAGCCAGCGGTTTAGTTGCAGGCTCTACTATTATGGGAGTTGTGCTAGCCATACCTTTTGCGCTTTCGCAGAATTCAAATATTTTAAACATTATGCCACAAAATTTGCTCTTTCTCGCAAAGATAGCATCAATTATAATCTTTATAACCTTATGCTATTGGATCTACAGGACAGGCAGTAAAGGTACTACAACCAAACGTATTGACTCATAAATATACCCTTCGCGATTGAAATTTATGCTGTGTTGCCTGCACCCATTCGCCATCCTCATTTAT
>JAGLXC010000236.1 GCA_023133095.1 Gammaproteobacteria bacterium
CGACTATATGTGAGATTAAATATTTCCAAACCAAAGTTGGAACTAACATAATTGCAGAATTCGAAAAAAAGCTGGAGTTATTTCCTAACCCTAAACAGCGTACAATCCAAAAAATATTAATCACCACCGAAGGTGCAGAAGCAAGCTTAATTAAGCGCCACTATTTTGATCGTATTATTACTCTGGCTGATATGTTTAAGTAATAGACTAAGTTTTATTTTGTGACTTGAGTATATGTCGTATAGGACGGTACCATTTTAGTTTTACTAGCATCACTATTTGCTCTTACAGAAGTTTTACCGCTTAAGTAAAATAGAAAGCGTTCCCCGCCACTTAATTTAAGTTCAAATCGTGTTTCATTTAACCGTTTTAAGCCATATTCACCTTCAGGCCCAACTATTGCGTATTTTCCAACTTTTACCTTTTTCCAAATGTTATTCGGCACTATAGCGCCAGGATCAACAACATGTATCATTGCCGTTTTATGGGTTCTTTCACCATGGATCAGCGCCCCAGGTATTCCTTGTGGTAAAATATAATTAAGGTGTTGCAGTATATTCGAAGTGCTTTGTCCTGTGATAACAGGAGCGCTAGCCTCTGATGCATCAGCTGGAACTCTTGATTGTTGCCCCACAAATCCTCTTACGCAGGTATAGAAAGCATAACCTTCAGGTGATATCTGTACGGTAGGATGCTCAAAAGTATCTGGTTGGTTTGTTGATTCATAATTTTGGGGTTGCGTGATTGTTTCTTGAGGTGTTTTTGCGACAGGTTTTTTTCTTTTGACTGGTAGAGTAAGATACTTTTTATTAGAAAGGTGTATTTTAATTAGATTAATGATAAAACTGTCAACATCATTATGGGTTAATTTGTTTAAGCTCTTATTTTGTGCATGCGCAATAAAAGCTTTATTAAGGTCATAGCCTAAAAAAGGGTATAAAGTAGCGCCACATGCAAGAGCTATAATAGGTACAGTAACCGAAATAGGCATGGTTAATAATGTAACAACTGTAGCTCCAACAAATATTCCAACTCGCGTAATTGATGGATGGGATCTTGAGGTGATTGCTTGTATGCATTGCTTAACTTCATCCTCTATCTCTTTCCATACTTGCGGTATTTCAGGAATGCTTAATTGTTTCCTATATCCATTTAATAAATTTGTA
Source organism: Gammaproteobacteria bacterium (assembly GCA_023133095.1). Taxonomy (GTDB): domain Bacteria; phylum Pseudomonadota; class Gammaproteobacteria; order UBA9339; family UBA9339; genus JAGLXC01. Next base: position 1,167 of record JAGLXC010000236.1, read on the forward strand.
TAATCCTGCAATTTTGTTCTCAAAAGTTTATGTGGGTCAGGAATTTTAAGAATTGAAGCAATTAATAGCTCGTTAATTAATAGTTTTTTTACTGTTTCTTCATCTGGTGGCTTTATGTAATGAGACAAAAAGTGTTCAATTACTACATAAATTGTGTCTTCTAAGCCCTGATGATGATTGTAGGATATATTTGATGTATGTATTTTATTTATTAGAAAAATTGCAAGTAAGTGACTTACTAGATTAAGTTGTAGCAGGGTTATCGCTTGTTTTTCATCATGATCAAAACTCATCGCTAAATAGCGTGTTTCCATGATAAGCCCTAATGCCAAATCGTGGATCGTAGGATAAATAGGGAGTTGAAGTCGATGACTATAGTATCTGCCAATATAATCAATTAGATATTGTATTCGTCCTTTCGTGAAAGGATCCGCAATGTTGGGAAAAATTAAAATTTTAACTGATTCTGAACATACATAAAAATCTTTATCTGTTATTTCAACCGGAGTCGTTCCTTTTAGGGCGTCCGTGCAAAATTTATGAGCATTAGCTCTTTTTTGCTTTGGCATGTGTATACTCCACAAAGGATCAATATAATAAACTCAATTTGAGTGTAGCACATGATGGTAAATTTTGGGTGATTTTTAGTTGTAATTAATTAAGATGTCCAAAAAGATCATATTCATTAGAGTCTTCTATGGTAATATCTATCAAATCCCCTAGCTGTAATGAGGCTGCATTTTTAATGATAACCTGACCATCTATATCAGGCGCGTCAGCAAAGCCGCGGCCAATAGCAGTATTGCTTTCGATAGAATCAATGAGGACCGGTATGATTTTACCGATTTTAGCAGCTAATTTTTGCGTACTTATCTCCTGTTGCAGGGTCATAAAGCGATGCAAACGCTCCTGTTTTACGGCCTCGTTGATCTGTGCGGGAATTTGATTCGCTGCAGCACCGTCAACTGGTGAATAGGTAAAACAACCGACTCGATCTAATTGTGCTTCGGTTAAAAAGCTTAACAATTCCTCAAATTCGGTTTCAGTTTCGCTCGGAAATCCCACAATAAAGGTGCTGCGAATAGTTAGTTCAGGACAGGTATTGCGCCAAGCAGCAATTCTTTCTAAGGTGTTGTCATAATCGCCTGGACGTTGCATTAATTTTAAGATGCGTTTGTTTACATGTTGTAGTGGCACATCCAGGTAGGGCAAGATTTTATGCTCTGCCATTAATGGAATCAATTCATCAAGCTGAGGATATGGATAGAGATAGTGCAACCGAATCCAGACTCCTAATTTGCTAAGTTCAGTTGCAAGTTTAATAAAGTTGCCATTACTTTGTTTTAGATCACTACCATAGGCACCTGTATCTTGCGATACAACAATTAACTCTTTTACGCCAGCTGCGGCTAACTCTTCTGCCTCTTTTAAGATATCTTTCAGTGATCTGCTCACTAGTTTGCCGCGCAATTGTGGAATAATGCAGTAGCTACAGTGTTGATTACAGCCTTCAGAGATTTTGATATAGGCGTAGTGCTTCGGGGTTAACTTTATTCCAGATGCTGGAATAAAGTAGTTATTATGACTTTGTGGCGGCGGCAAATGTTGCTGGACAATTTTTATGACTTCACTGCAACTATTTGGCCCTGTTATTGCAAGCACCTCTGGATGATGCGACAAAATAAGCTCTTTTTTTGCGCCCAAGCAGCCGGTAATAATTACTTTACCATTTTCTTGTAGGGCCTCTGCAATTGTAGCTAATGACTCCTCTATTGCTGCATTAATAAAACCGCAGGTGTTGATAATAACCAGCGCGGCGTTGTTAAAATCATTGTTAATTTCATAACCCAGTTTTTTTAATTGGGTTATGATCTGTTCTGAGTCTACCAGTGCTTTGGGGCAACCGAGACTTGCAAAGGCTATGTTATAATTTTTATTCATTAAAGTTTAAGTTATCATTTTTTAAAGTTACCTTAATCGTACTACCAGGCACAAATTTACCAGCTAAGAGCGCTTGTGCTAAGGGATTTTCCAGATCTTTTTGAATCGCGCGTTTTAAGGGCCGTGCTCCGTAAACTGGATCATAACCCGCTTTTGCTAAGAAATCTAATGCTTCATTAGTAATCGTAAGAGTTAACTCTCGCTCTGCCAAACGTTTTTTAAGGATTGCAATCTGGACATCTGCAATTGCTCGAATCTGCGTTTGCTCTAAGCCATGAAACACAACTGTTTCATCAATCCGATTAATAAATTCTGGCCTAAAATGTTGGGTTACCGTTTCCATAACCGCAGCTTTAATTTTCGTATAATCTTCATTGGCAAATTCACGAATCAGTTCTGAGCCTAAATTTGAGGTCATGATAACAACGGTATTACGAAAATCAACTGTTCGGCCCTGACCGTCAGTTAAGCGGCCATCATCTAATACCTGCAGCAAAATATTAAAGACATCATTGTGGGCTTTTTCCACCTCATCCAACAAGATTACCGAATAGGGACGGCGTCTAACAGCCTCAGTTAAATAACCACCCTCTTCATAACCAACATAACCAGGTGGCGCGCCAATTAAGCGGGCGACCGAATGTTTTTCCATAAATTCTGACATATCAATCCGCACCATAGCCTCTTCAGTATCAAACAGAAACTCAGATAGGGCTTTGCAAAGCTCAGTTTTGCCAACCCCGGATGGACCTAAAAATAGAAATGATCCTAGCGGTTTTTTAGGATCTGATAAACCAGCACGCGAGCGTCGAATCGCGTCAGCCACAACTTTTACTGCTTCATCTTGACCCACAACTCTTTTATGTAAATCATCTTCCATGTGTAGCAATTTATCTCGCTCACCCTCTAACATTTTACTAACAGGAATGTGAGTCCATTTTGCTACTACTTCGGCAATCTCTTCAGCGGTTACTTTGTTACGTAATAGTTTTGTCTCTTGTTTTTCAGCTTTTGCTGCTGCTTGTAGCTGTTTTTCTAATTCTGGAATCCGACCATATTGTAGTTCTGACATCTTAGTAAGATCTGTTTCACGTTGCGCTGCTTCTAATTCCAGGCGTGCCTGATCTAGCTGCTCTTTTATGTGCTGTGAATTTTGTACCGCAGCTTTTTCAGCCTTCCAAACATCATCTAAATCGGCATACTCTTTTTCTAATTTTTTAACTTCTTGTTCTATATCAGCTAAGCGCTGTTTTGACTCTTTGTCAGTCTCTTTTTTTAAAGCTTCGCGTTCAATTTTTAGCTGAATAATTCGGCGCTCTAGCTTATCCATATCTTCAGGTTTGGAATCCATCTCGATTCTGATTTTACTGGCGGCCTCATCAATAAGATCAATGGCTTTGTCAGGCAATTGCCTATCAGCTATATAGCGTTGCGATAAATTAGCAGCAGCTACAATTGCGGCATCGGTAATATCTACACCATGATGGAGTTCATAACGCTCTTTAAGACCACGCAAAATTGCAATGGTATCTTCAATGTTTGGTTCTTCAACTAAAACCTTTTGGAAGCGACGCTCTAAGGCTGCATCTTTTTCTAAATATTTACGATACTCATCCAGAGTTGTGGCGCCAATACAGTGTAGTTCGCCTCTTGCTAAGGCTGGTTTTAACATGTTGCCTGCATCCATCGCGCCATCTGCTTTACCTGCGCCAACCATGGTGTGAAGTTCGTCAATAAAGAGAATAATTTGTCCCTCCTGTTTGGCTAGATCTTTAAGCACTGCTTTTAAGCGCTCCTCAAATTCCCCTCGGAATTTTGCGCCGGCAATTAAGAGCCCCATGTCTAAGGATAAAAGGCGTTTATTACGTAGCCCTTCAGGAACTTCGTTATTAATAATGCGTTGTGCTAGCCCTTCTACAATAGCGGTTTTACCGACTCCTGGCTCACCAATCAAAACGGGATTATTTTTGGTGCGGCGCTGCAACACTTGAATAGTACGGCGAATCTCATCATCTCGACCAATAACCGGATCGAGTTTGCCTGCTTCTGCCAGTTTGGTAATATCAATAGTATATTTAGCTAAGGCGCCGCGTTGCTCTTCTGACGATTGATCAGAAACATTTTGACCACCACGAATATCATTAATTGCCTGTTCAATAGCTTTTTTATCAGCGCCGGTCTCTCTTAAGGCTTTGCCAAGCGCTCCTTTGTCTTCAATTGCTGCTAAAATAAAAAGTTCGCTGGCAATAAATTGATCTTTACGCTGTTGCGCTAGCTTATCAGTTATATTTAATAGCTTGTTTAAATCATTGGAGGCGTGAATTTCACCACCTGTACCTTCAACTTGTGGCAGGTTATTAAAAATAGTTTCTAAAGCAGGTTTTAGTTGATCGACCTTAACATTTGCTTTGCTTAAAAGATGATAGGCCGAGCCTCCATCTTGATTAAGAAGTGCTAACATTAAATGCACAGGCTCAATAAAAGCATGATCGTGACCAATAGCTAGCGATTGCGCATCAGCAATAGCTGTTTGAAAATTAGTTGTTAGTTTATCAAAACGCATAGTTTTCTCCTCCAGTAACAAGGCTGTTTTTTTTGCTTTACTATAATTAATATTTGTGGGCATTTATGGATAAAACAAGGGTCATAGCTTGAATTTTATGCTGTGTTGCCTTCGCCCAAAGGGAGATCTCTTTCTAAAAAGCATGATGCAAGCTGTATGATGCGCTCTGCATCATACAGCTTGCATCATATAAGTTGTTGTAGTATTATTACCTCTATCTAAACTTTATAGGAGCAGTTTTTATGTTAAATAGATCACTTTTTCCACAAGGTATTGTCACAGGGGGTGACTTCTGTAATCGTACAAATGAACGTAAATATTTAAAGGTTTGCATTTCTGAAAATAGTCACGTTGTAATATCATCACCAAGACGTTACGGCAAGACCAGTCTTGTATATCAGACTGTTCAAGAAAACCGTGCTATATTTCATCATATTGATTTTTTACCCACCAATAATAGTCAATATGTTAAAAAGGCCATTTTAGATGGGGCAGGGAGGCTATTGTATTCAATTTTACCTAAACACAAACAAGCTGAGAAGAAGATGCTGCAACTATTTCAAAACTTAAATCCAAAGCTTGTATTAAGTACTCTAGGGCAAACTATCGAGCTTTCCTCCCCGCAATCAGTACAAGACAGTATTATGGAGGTCTTAACTAATTTAGATAAGGCGGCAGAAAAATTTGGCAAAAGAGCAGTTTTAATTATGGATGAGTTTCAGCAGGTAGGACTAATTAATGAGCATCATGTCATTGAGGCAAGTATTAGGCATGCTGCAGAAAGAAGCAAGAATATAACCTACATATTTTCTGGGAGTAATCGACATTTATTAGCACAAATGTTTTCTGACAAGAACAGACCTCTCTATCATCTATGTGAACTATTAAAGATAGATAGAATATCAGGCAAAGATTTTGCGGCTTTTCTTCAAAAGAAGGCTAAACAAAAATGGGGTCAGCTGTTGATAACAGAGGCGCTTACCAAAATATTGGATCTTACAGAGCTGCATCCATATTATGTAAACAGTCTATGCAGAATGTTATGGCGCCATGATGAGGCGCCTTCCAGTGATGTGGTGAGTAACATTTGGCATCAGTATGTTAGTTTGCAACACTCATGGATTACAGAAGATATTGCTAGACTAAGTGCGAATCAGAAATCTATTTTAGCAGCCCTCGCTTACGAGCCGACAAAAGAGCTACAAGGTCAGGCATTTGTTAATAAAGTAGGCTTAATTCCAGCAAGCATCAAAAGAGTGACAAACACCTTGTTAAAAAAGGATTACATTTATAAAGATCAGAATGGTTATTATCGAGTTCTTGATCCTGCGATATTGTATTACTTTCATTCTATTAGCTATTTTGATTTTGGTTAAAAGATTTTATGGGAGACTATTAACAATAATAATTTATCTGACAATTCAGAGTCTTTCTATGATGGTGTCAGTAGGATGAAATCATTAAGTTAAGTTTGACCCTATTGTGTTTCTATGCTGATCTATTTCCCCATAAGGATAATTTTTTGGAGATAAAGTTGATGATATGAGCTTGTGCATCTTTGCCGGTTCCCTCAACATCTATTGGTTCACCAAAGCTAGCATGCACTGATTTTTTTGGATCTATTTTCCCAATGTCTTTTAGAATTTTTCCTGGTTTCCACACATTAGTGTATAGCGCTAATGGAATAGCCTGAACTCCTGCATGTTTTGCTAATTTAACCCCAATGGTATTAAATTGTTTGGGATCAAATTTTTCCGTGCGGGTTGCTTGCGGAAAAACCAGAATGGAGGTTCCATTATTAAGTCGTTTTTTACCCTCTTCAAGAATAGTTTTAAAATTCTCTTTGGGATTCTTTCTGTCGACAATAATTGGATCACGACTAAGGACTATATGTTTAAATAGAGGGGCTTTAGTTAATGAAATTTTAGCGACAAAGGTAAAATTCATTAGAGGTTGAATCAGGCCAGGAATTAAAAAAGAGTCCAGCGAGCTCATGTGATTACTAACAAACACACAGGGTTGGTTTTGCTTTTCTAAAATATCTAAATTTTCAATATGGAATTTTACGCCAATTTTTTCCATTAAATGCATGGTGTCAATAGTAGTTTTCACCCAGGCTTCTTCATTATATTTACCGCTTTTAGCAATATAGTTATCGCGTAATATAATAGCGAGTAAATTGGGCCATAAAAATAGGCTTGGAAATTGTTTGCGTAAGAAGTGAATCTTTTTTTCTGTGCTATGGTATGAGCCAGAAAAAGGTTTATTCATTTTGACCTCCTATGAATTTAACTGCTCTGCGGCGTAATTAGAATATTCTAGTTTAAGCTCTTCTATTAGCTCCTTTACTGATACAATTTTTTCAGTTCTGTAGGCATTGGCGCCAGCAAAAGCAAAGCCATTGTTTAGCTCGCCACTTTGTGCATGAAATAGTGCTTGAGCTATACAGTAAGGAGCATGTTTGAGGTCGCAGCTTTTCAAGCATTTCCACGCACATTTAAAAGGTTTTTTTACCCCAGTTTTTATCTCTTCAATAAAGTTATTTTTGATCACTCTTCCCGGCAAGCCAACTGGACTCTTGATAATATGAATATCCTCTTTTTTACAATCAACATACAGTTGTTTAAACTCTATGGCTGCATCACACTCATGAGTTGCAACAAATCTGGTTGCCA
>JAGLXC010000237.1 GCA_023133095.1 Gammaproteobacteria bacterium
ACTGATTGCATGCCATAAAAAACCACAAAAAGTTATGCTAAATAGAAAAACGCTAGCTGTAACACAAAAACCTGGGGCATAACAAGATAATGGTAGCGCTAAAGCCAGCAGCATAATAACTGCAAAAAGTATCACCGCTTGCAACACTGGCAACATATTCTCTAAAATATGTATTTTAGGATACTCTGACAAAGTGGCCTTTTCTGTATAGCCTTTGGCGCCCCATTTCCCATATGCATTCATGGTTCCATTTTTAGAATCTTCTTCAGAAGCATAACCACGATTGAACGCCCCACTATTTGTGCTCTTCATTATTACCGCTCGAATTACAGCATCCTGAACATAAACTTCGTCTCCGCCACTATAAATCTTGGTTAAAGCTTCTTTACTTTGATCATCAAACTCGTTTAATAGCCTAATTCTTAAGCCATATCTGGAATCTTGCCACCAGGTTTTACATAATGGCTCGCCCCAATCTGGAGCCCCAACTTGAGAGTTAATTTGATCATGTGGATCACTGCTATCTGATGCAAAGTTAGGCACCTCTTTAGTAGCATAAAAAGAGTCATAGAAACCACTTATGTTTTGAAAAGTCCGACTGCCAATCCAACCTATATCGTCTTTACCATAAGTATCAAGTGAATCATCAATCTGCTGCTGCAACGTTTGGTCACTATTTTCAGAAACAAATTTATTGTAAGCTGGCAAATAACAACTACTGTAAAATTGACTTATCTCAGTTTTTAATTCTGTATCTTTAATCTGGGTGAGATTAAGTTCATTTTGGAGTGCGCGTAGATCTACAGGTTGGCAAGAAATTATCTCCTTAGCCTGATCGGTAATTCCATTGGAAACTGCTAAAACCACATACCAGAGCAATGGCACTTTTATATCTTGTGGCACAGGCAGAACATCATCATAAGTAGTGCCTGTATTGCCTGGTGTTAACACTCTTCCATCTGTAGAGCAATCTGGCTTAAAATGCAAAATTTGTGGGTCCAGATGAACCATAGGGACACCTGCTATCATCAAAATAAATAACGCTGTAAAAGTATGAAACACAAAACGTCTAGCTCCAACCACACCTGCATCTTTAGCTCCCATGGAAAGATATGGTGCCAAAAAGCATCTAGCAGCAATAAACCCAAACGGCAACATAACCAAACCCAGTTGGGTTAAAATATCCCAAAGACCATCATAGACTTGCCAGCCTAATAAAATGGTGTAAAGCGATAGATAATCCTGCACACCCATATTACTGCTCCTTTTGGATCGCTCCACCTTCCATAGCAGAAATCTGATCTCCTGAAGGACGTATGGTTGCACTTGATCTTTCTTGTGCGCTAGTAGCTCCCATCATAGTTGTTACGGTTTTCCCAACAAACTCTTCATTATCTCTGGGGTTCGCACGTAAATCACTAATCCACTGTTGCATGCGTTTTATATCCTCTTCTATGCCTTTTTGAGCAGCACTATTTACATAGATCTCAGGCACCTGTTTGCCTACCTCTAACATCTGCAGACCAAGTTTAGCTTTATCAATTACCTGCGCGACTGCAACTTCGGCTGCAAGCTTGTTTACATAAATAGCCTGCATTAACGGATCAGTTTGTTTTCTGAGCATCTCAATTACTGAATCATTAAGCATAATTTTAGGTGGTGAAACTGCGGTTAGGTTATCAACATTTAGCTCTTTTGAACCATCAATTAAATCAGTGAGATCATCTTTTATTAGTGTAGTTTGGTCTTGCACGTCATTTAATAGCCCAATACCAGGGGTAGATTTTTTATCGCCTCCAGAATAAGTGGTTACCTCCTGCTCGCCTACAACTTTAACCATCCAGTTAGCGGCATCTTGTGGAGTAGAGAAATCATCCCTTAATCTTTTATATTCATCAGTATCAGGTGGAGCACTGTTATCGTTATAGCTACGACTTGGATCAACCAATACGTTATACCCGGCCATAACGGTATCATAAGTTAAATAAATTTTAGGCTGTCCTTTACCTCCCGCATATAACTGCCCATCACTTGAATTGCCTTGTACCCATTGGACCCCATTTTCGCCTCCATCTTCATCAACATCAGCTTTAGCTGCTACAATATCACTATCATTACTACTACCTAACATCCCTTGTTTAGCAGCCTGAGTGCCAGCCAACGACATATGATATTTCCAATCATCTCCCATCGCGACTTGCATCCAGTCATCACCTGGATTTTTACCCTCATCAACATCATCTAACATTGTTTCGCAACTTTTAGTGGTTAATGAAAAATCTTGTTGCCCAAAATCAATACCGTCTCGCATAAATTTATAAACATTCGGCATGGCCTTAGCCATAAGATAACCTGCTTCACCGATAATAAGCGATGTCATATTGTCATAAATATATTGGGTAATATTACCAAATGACTCTTCCACACTATTTAGTGAATTAACTATTGAGATAGCAGGATCAAAAGCCCCACAGTTAAAACCTAAACTTGCATTACCACCAAAATCTATATGAATATCTGTGCCCTCTCCTGTATAAGGAAGTGGGGTTACATCTCCGCCGCCAATCTCATAATAAAGACTGCCATTACTACCAGGAATAAGTGGGGTTACACTTGCAACACCAGTCATGCTGAAAAAAACACACAAAATGAACAGCAGAACACGTTTATTTACCATGTTACCTCTCCTATATAATCACCATCACCCTGAATACAACCCTCATAATGTCGCCACATTACCCAGAGATAATTACCATCTCCTTTATCAAGTTGATCCTGGTTATATGCGGTTAGCGCATCTAAATCATTTATTCCAAAGTTCTTTTCAGCATCTTTTTGTCTTACAGGATAGATTTCTTGAAATTTTACATCGTTAAAATCATTCTCATGACTAGCCCAAACTGTACAATGATCCCCACAACCACCAGACTTTAAATAATGGTACACATGAGATTGATCACTATTTGTAGCTATATCTGCAGCCCTAAGCGCCAAGACAGCAGCTGCCTTATAGTCACCTAGCTGATTAATATAACCAATTCTGGGAAAAATGCTGCCCCACTCATCTATTGACGACCCTTCAGTTCTAACATTAGGCAACAAATCCTGTGGATGGGTAATATCATCCAACAAGGGATTTCTCCATAAATACGAATCTGCCATAGAGCTATAGTAAAGATTATAGGCATCTGCCTTACTTGGTATTAGCATAAACCCTAAGGTTACAAATAGCGTCACTAATGCTGGGTCACCTATCACATCAACCTCTTTAAATTTTTCCATCATATTTTTTGTGGATCCAACCTCATAATCTGTACTATTTGGTTTGACATCATCTTTTAATTCGTAAATCTGATCTCCAACATCCTTAGCTAAAGGATCAATAAATTTATTGGCATATTTCCAGGGATTACTGCCTAGATTGTCATAAACAGATACCACCGCATCCGGCAGAAACTCATTAACCTTTAGAGTGCTACTAAAATGGGGAATTCCATGCTCCTTGTGCTTCCAAAAACACATCCCTTCAATTTTATAGTTCAGGAAACTTTTATCACTTGGAAATGGATGTCTTAATGCAGCATCTACTACATCTCTTGTAATTTTGAAGGTATCCACCTCTGCTACAGCAGCGCAACTAATAAATATAAGCATAAAAAACCAAATTATCCTCATGATGATATACCTGTAATCAAAAGATAATGCTCATAACTATTGAAGGCTTGATTGATATTGGTAGTCCCCAGCACTTGATATTTACCATCAATTATTACAGCTGGTATTTTTCTTATGTTATATTTTTGTGCCTTTATTAACCCTTGAGCTGCTTGTTTGTACTGCTTGCTATTTCTTGCTATTTCAGCTTTCGCTTCCTGTGTTGCCGCATCTTCTCCTGCTGCTAGATAAATTGCTTTTATATGCTGATTTAATAGATCTTGCATCCTTTGCATATCGTCTAAATAATAAACTTGGATCTTATTCCCAATTAAAGGTGACTTGTCTACTACATTATTTGTTATATCGTGCGCAGTAAAAATTTCAAACGTATGCCCATAACAAGGAATTGCCAAAAACAATAAAATTAATGTAATGATTTTTTTAACCACCCCAAAGACTCCTTATTTTATCAAGATCATACTCCTCTCCTCTTAAATTTTGAGCTATTAAAAATGAGGCCTCTATGCCGTCACAATTAAATTTCTGCATAAGTTCTCTGCGCCAAGCATTCTCATCACCATCTGTCATAGCTAGCGCCAAAACCTCTCTAGGTGGAATATTCCTAAATAAATAGGCGGCGCTATTAGACAATAAAACCCCTTCTACATATTTTCGTTTAACTTTACGCAGTGAATTAATAACAGCATCTTGCTCTGGAGTAAGCTCTATAAATTCTGCTATACGTTTGCGCTCTTTTTTGTCACACCAAAGCACAATTTTGTATTCCAACATGGAAACTGCCTTACGAGCGCTATCTGGAAAATCAGATACATTCTGAGTTGCAAGCCATATCCATAAATTAACCTTACGGCTCATCTTAGTGCATTGCACTACACTGGCTGCAGTTAAAGGCTTTGAGGTCACTGTATGACACTCATCAGCATAAAAAATATAAGGTCTACCACTATCTTTATATTTTTCAGCTTTAGACATAGTATTGTTCATCATGGTAATAAAAGCCAAAGCCCTTGGCGCTTCATTTTCTGGCCGATCGTCTTTTAAAAGCCCCATTTCAAACCAAATCACATCAGAATCAGGCAAACCTTTACCTCTTTGATTAAAATACATGGCATTAATAGGTACATTAATAAAGGCTCTAGCGCCATTTGCCATCCGCATTAATCTGGCTGAAATCAATTTGTCAGCGTGTTTCGTGCTAGCTTCTGCCTTGTTAGCCATTTTTTCCAGAGCATCTGCTAAATCAGCAGGGATCATCTGCTCATAGCCTGCAGCTAAAACACTCCTAGCGCCATTTTTAATGGCTTCTAAAATTAAAAATCGATCTTGTCGATCTAAAGCATCGATCTCTTTCTGTTCTCCTCCTGTAATCATCAGCATTGCTGCTGTCATAAACTCCATTAAATAGTCACGATTTTCAGTGCTACCTTGCTTCTCCTCTACTGTCGCTTCTTTTACGGTCTCATCCAAGCGTTGTTCCAAATCTACTTCATATTCGTTCAGGGTTTTTTGGATCTTCTCTATCGCATCTACCTGGTGCAACATCTTTTCTGTTTCAACAAAAGGATTAAGGGTATATTCTGGGTACTCCATCTTAATTTCAATCTTATTGACTTTAATGCCTAGCCTCTCCCAAAACTCCACCATATATCTAAATGAACCACCTGCATCAATAATAACCATACGTGGCATATAAACTGCCATCATTTGCATTAAAAAATAGGCTGACATACTAGATTTCCCGGAACCAGTAGTTCCTAGAATCAGGCCATGGGCATTATTTTGTCGGTCAAAAATAGGATCAACAAAAAATGGCTCGCCTAACCTATTACAGCAAACTAAACATGGGTGCCCTGTTCCCCTGGTGCGCCCATATACCGGTAGAACTGACGCTATTTGTTTGACTGAACAAAGTCTACTTTGCAGCATATACTTCTTGTCATAGGTATAGTTATAGTTCATCGGCAAAAATCTTAAATAGCGATCAATTTTCAAGCTATCTTTATCTTCTGGAAGTGGTTTAAAACCATTGGTCGCTAAAACAGCTAAAGTTGATTCTTCTTTGTCCAAAAGATCGTTTTGATTTTTACCGCGCACATAAACTCCCATACAAACGGGAAAAATATAATTACCTTCTGCTATCATCTCTTCAGCAATCATTGCCTCTTCCCCAGCTTTTTGGGCATTCCTATCTCGACACTTACGTGCCCTCTTTTTTAACCGCTCTAATGCCTGTTTACGAAACTCCTGGTTTTGAATCACAATAGTCATTACAAATGTGGCGCCCTCTGGCATATGGTCAAATGGAGCGTAGTATCTGATCTTTTCCGGATCATCACTTCGGGTCATTTTACGCTCAGCGGTTAGATGACCACTAGCAGGTATTCGACTAAACCCTACTATTGGAATAAATTTATGTGGCAACTCATCAAAATACCAAATATTATTTTTACTATCTGAAACTGGAATACTGGTAAATACTGCTTGAGTTAAGTCAAATCCAAATGACTTTTCGTCCTCTTGCATGGGAAATGGTACTTTTGCTATATATTCATCTGGATCTTTAAACCCCTTAGGTTTAGGGCTTAACCATTTCAGCATCCAGCAGTAAAAATCATATTCAGTATATTTTTTGAAAAGAATGCCTGACTGCTGTAGTGCTTTCTCAAGCTTCACACAAACTGAATGCAGGTCCTTTTCTGGAGTAGAACGCTTGTTAATAAAGGATTTACTATGCATCCGTCGATACAGTACCAATCGCACTCGTCTTACCCTACCTTGAAACTGAGCTCCGGACATGGAATCCTCAAAAATCCCACCTGCCTGCACAAAATAATCAAAATGTTTTCTGAAAATTTCTAAATAGACTTTGGAATACTGCGAGGCAGATGAATTTTTTTCAATATACTCTTTAAATTGCTGTAAAAACGGATCTAAATTAAAATCATCTGAAACATAGACCTGCACTATCCAGGGCGACTCATGGTCATAATACTGCCTAAAGGTATCTCCTCGAAAAATCTCCTCTATTCCCTGCCTTATTTCATCTAAATAGTGCATTGGCTGTCCTTCGGTAGACACAGGAGTTAGCTCATACACAACAGCAACAGATCCTTTACCAGCATTTAACTCAAAAAAACCGTTATTATAATCTCCCCAGCTAAATTTTTGCGCAATACTAGGTGGCAATACGTAACTTGCTGCCTCTTTTTTAGCAACTTCATAGTCATCAAATTTCAATAGATCTTTTAATAGTTCTAGCACAGATATTACTCCACAAATCTACCATCGTTATAAGGCATTTGAATTTCGTTAGGCAAAGCATAGTAATCGGTTTTATACATGGTAAAAGTAATAAAATGGCCTGGAACCGGTATTTCGCCGCTATCTGCGTAATGGCCAAAAATATACATTACCCCTTCTGGATTGGGTAATTTTGGAAATTGTGAATCAATGACACTCGCAATATTATCATTGAATTTACCTTGCTGTACTTTTGGTAGAGCTACACTTGGCTGAGCAACATCACTATCTGTTGTTCCAGAACCAAAAGTTGTCTGACTGCTATTGGCTGAGTTATACACCTCAGCTACTGTAGGACTGCCAGCTGATGGATCTACATATCCAGAGGTACAACCTGTTAAAAAAATAATAAAATAGCTAATCAAGGCTACTATCAGAATACGAATTATCTTGGTCATACTCTACTCTCCTGCTTGAAGGATCATAATCAATAGGAATCTCCTGGGTAATTTTTGCATTTAGAATTAATAGCTTTTGGGTTTTAGGATCCCAATTTGGAACAAATACATAGTTAGTGGTTGATTTCATAATCTGTAACCACCATTGGTTTAGCGCTTCACCAGTAGAGCCAACTCCCTGCCCTATCGCATAATCATTAGCATTTTTAAAGCTAGTTGTGATCGTATCTGTATCGGTCTCTGTATCAACCTGTGAAGAGGCAAAAGCATTACCAAAACCCTGCATGCCAGAAAAAAATCCTGTGCCAACAGCTCCCAAAAGAGCATTACCTTTATATTCTCCTGGAATATAGGGATTACCATACAAGGTAGTTAATTGCCCAAAGGCATTACCTTTGTCTGCATTTTCAGTTGCTATTCTTCCGTCCTTAAAGATAAAGGTTAAACTGGTAATATCACAACGCACTGCCGAATGCTTAAAATTAAATACTCCCTGACATAGTGCATTGCCCTGGATACCCTTTAACGCTGGAGGTAAATGCCAATTTTTGGCAGCTATATTTTTCTCCCCTACCATAAACATCACTGTCTCTGGATTCATTACTTTGCCATCAGTAGGAATGACCCCAACCAATGGCTGCTCTGGAGTAACACCTGTAAACCAGGTATTTGCCGGGATAGTATATTTAGGTATAGCTGGTGGTTTATCTTTATTACCAGCAAAAGTGCTTGAAGCTGTTTGTGGATGCAAAAGAGAATCTGGATTACTATTATCTTGAGGATTATTAGTAACAACCGGTTGCTTCATATCATTAATCCAAACCGTCTGATTGGTTGAAGAAGTCTCTCCCGCACTATCATATTTATCAGACACATTATTAACCATAGACTCAGTTTCTTCATTTGTTTTTTGTTTTAACTCATGAGCAAGCGCCTGTTGGAATTTTTTATTCTGCTGCTGTAAATCCTGCAGCTCCTGTTGCATTTTTTGCTGCATCGCTTGACTAGCCTGACCTTGTGAGTTCTTCAGATCAGCAAATTGCTTCTGCACATCAGTTAATCCCTTTTCTAGATTATCAGTTTCGCCTGTCAGGGTACTTAATGTTTCCTGGGTTGTATAACGCACATTTCTTTGTACCTCGGGTGTGTTCATAGTCAACATATCCTGAGCGGCTTTATTATGATGCCCTGTGCCCAAAAAAAATCTAACAATAACTATCAAAATTAAAAAAGACACTGCCATAACACAGATAAGCATGCCCACTGGGGTTTTAACAAATCTAACAAGCTTTTCCTGGAATTTATTTGCCATTAACTCATCCCCTTACAAATCTTAACTGCTTCATCAAAAGGTTTTCGAGAAACTAAAAATGCCACGGCTGTATCATGCAAACTGCCAGCTTTATCAAGCCTCCAATCTGGAAAAAATGTCACGGCCTGCCAGAGATGGTTGGAACGGCCACAAATTAGTGGTAATTTATGATTTAAATTGATTTTTTTTGGAAGTTGATTCCTTATTAAAACTGCTGTTATATAATAATCACCTCCATGCCATTCTGCCCAGGGTATGTTTATTGTACTGTTATCCATAAACAAATTAGAAAACCAATTTTTAACATCAACGTTATTATCTTTTGCGTAGGAAGTAATTAATTGAATGTTATAAGGGTTCTTTTGTAATCTTTTGGGTGCATAAAGCTGCTGATAGGCATAGCGGGTTAACATTACGTAAGATAGATCACCTTTTAGTTTGTTTGCACTCTTTGGCTTTGTGCTATCTTCTGGCTGATAGACTATATCAATATTAATATCATCTGCCGCATTATTTGTAGCTACATTTAATAAAATAATATCTCCAGTTTCATTATCTTTTACCTCAACCCTTGTTTTGGCAAATTCGGCCTTTGCCATCAAATACAACCACCCAGCATTATTTTGTACTACAAGATCACCATTGATATCAGATGGAATCCCCAAGGACACAGAATGGGGAAAATGAATGATTTTTTCTTTATTAAAAGGTAGATTAATCGTAAGTGGTATATGCTTCCATACCAGATGTTGCCAATTTGCCTGATCCTCTATATTTGGTGCAGCGAGGACTCCAGCTATTACACCAAATAGCAAAAACCCTATAATTATTTTGCTTATTTTCTTCAAAATATGCCTCTC
>JAGLXC010000238.1 GCA_023133095.1 Gammaproteobacteria bacterium
GTTAGAGGTTCAAGTCCTCTCCGGGGCACCATATAAACCAAGGGCTATGCCTGAGGTAAAGGTTACAACATTGAATTAACTTCCAGTTTTTTCTCCTTTTATCAGATTTGCCGTAATACTTTGCATATGAACACAAATCATAGATAATAATCGCCATGATTTCCTGGGCTTTACATAAATTGCAAAAAATATTTACGCGAAAAAAATTTCCTAAGTGGTTAAGCAGTGAAGTTGAAAAAGAGTACAAGCTACTAAAAGGCAAGAAGTGTTTTTCAATTCTGAAAAATAATGACGTAGCTGCGCTAGCTGAACCAACACGGAAATGCAAATTTTTACTTTTTTTCACAGCTATATTTGTTTTATTTCTATCTTATGAGCTGCCACTAAAAAATTATGAATTTCTTACTAAAAGCCTGACTATAGATAAAAGCCTCTTAATCACAACACATGCTGTAATTTGTCTAATAATATTCGCGTTGCTAATCTTTATAGTAGAAACAGCAAAGAATGGATTTCAAATAGATAAGCTTAGAGTTCTGTTATATGACAGCTTCATATATCCTATTACAGTATCAGCTATTTATGTTTTTCTCGTTCTATTGCTTAGCCCTGCATCTCTGATAGGAATAGCCTTGATAGTATTAATGGGGTTGTTTACTATATTTTCCATAGGTAGAACGATTAGCTTACTTTTGAATAGCGTCAAATTTACAAACGCAAAGCAGAGGATGCTAAAAAATAGGTTGCTACATTGTATTGAACAGGAGACCAAGGAAAGAATAGGCAATAATTTATTGAATGCTAAATTTGTCGGCAGTAACAGCATTAGTTTTTCACCATTTAAACCAGATACAAACAGTTATGCCCCTATAAAATTAAAGCAAACTGGTGTTATCACAGATATTAATATAGCCAAGCTTAATAAGTTGCTGGATGAATCACAAAACAGAGACAACGAAAATATTTTAGCAGAAAATAATCCACAACTTAGTGATAGCAGCAAAGAGCAATCAAACGATAGTATAAAACCGCCAAGATTGTTTCTTTGCCCATATTGTTTTGATACAAACTTAACTGATGGTGTAGTAGGATGGGTGGATAAAGAAATATTGGTGCAAATTCCTGATTTTCACAAAAGGATTGCTCGCATGATAAAAATTGATGAATCAGCAAACAGTTTCTCAAAAAATGTAAAGCTGGAAATTGGTGATTTACAAAAGGAGTGTATTAATGCTATTAACAATAAATATATCAATGTGATCAAAGAATGCGCGGATTTATATGTCAAATTAGCGATTACTTTTTCTGAATATTTTTATAAAATCAATGCTGGATACTCTGCGCAAGAGGCCAAACAGGAGGTGCACAGCTTTGTAGGCGGATGGAAACAGATAGATTGGTTACAAGATCATATTTCAGCATTAATAGAAATAGCTGTCTCATCCAATAACATTAATGTAGTGATAGAGGTTATTTATATCCCTTTTGCCATTATCAAGCGAACCTTTAAACATTATGATCATTATATATTTCAGGTTTTTATCAGGTTTGCTGAACTAATCTATCAGCAAAAACATAGTTGCTGTAATAAGAAAATACAGGATTTATTACTCGATCGCACATGGCGCTATCTTGATGAAGTAAATTCATTTTATTTGTTGCCGCAACTAAAAGAAGCATACAAAGCAAAGGATGAAAATAAAATATCATCCATGAAAGATTTTGCAATCCAGTTTGTGTGGCAAGCCACTACCTTATTGCGCCTGGCATTTGAAAAGAACAACTCTGATGATTTTGTTATTTTTATTGATAATATTGGCTCTCTTTATAAGACCTCATATGATAGCAACAAAATCATAGAAGAGCTAAGCGAATTGCAGCAAAATTTGTTGTTTTGCCTGGGGGCTTGGATGCTTTATAAATATGAAGCCAGTTGTTCTGCTGAGCAAAAAATCATGCTGGAAAAAATAATCGCATCGCTCCCTCATGATCTTGAAAAAATAACGCAGCTTTTTTTGGCGACACATGGTGAATTTACAGGTAGGTATGCTATTTCAGCATGGTATATTATTCTTGATGGGAAAGCGCATTCCATACCAACATCAAAGTGGCAACAAAAATTTTACTGGTTGCTT
>JAGLXC010000239.1 GCA_023133095.1 Gammaproteobacteria bacterium
TAGGTTACCTCTGTATCTTCATCTGCAGGGTTAGTTAAACTTACTGTAAACGTTATTTGCGCTCCTGTTCCTTCTGTTTGTGGATTTGGATCTCCATCTGAAATGCTTACTGTTGGGATATCTTCAGCATCAGTTATTGTGCCTACGGCTGCTATTGTATCTACTAGTAATACCGCATCGCCTGCACTTGATAACGCAATACTAAAATTCTCATGACCTTCGTAAATTGGGTTACCACTATCATCTAAAGTTTGGACTCTTACTAGTAAAGCTCCAGCTGTAACGTTAGCCGGAATTGTTACTGTGCCTCCATTACTAAAACTTACCCAACTAGATGTGCCACTATCATAATATTCTAAGGTTGCATCTATATAATCTGCTGGCTCCGCTACGCCTCCGGTTGCGGTTCCATTCGTTACTGTTACATTTACTTCATGGGTAAAGTTACTCTCTTTATCTAAGTTGATTATAAACTCTGCGGGCTCTCCTTCCGCTACTACTGGACTTCCAACTATGCTCGCTGTTGGTTGATCATGATTTGGTACTTCAAAGTCAGTTATTGTACCTACGGCGGCTGTTGTATCTACTAGTAATACTGTATCTCCCGCATCTGATAAGGCTATATTAAAGCTCTCAGGGCCTTCGTAAATCGGATTACCTACATCATCTAAAGTTTGAACTCTTACTAATAATGCTCCTGCTGTAACGTTAGCCGGAATTGTTACTGTGCCTCCATTACTAAAGCTTACCCAACTAGATGTCCCACTATCATAATATTCTAAAGTCGCATTTATGTAATCTGCTGGTTCCGCTACTCCTCCAGTTGCACTTCCATTTGTTACTGTTACGTTTACTTGATGTTCAATATTGCTCTCTTTATCTAGGTTAATTGTAAACTCTGCATATTCTCCTTCTGCTACTACTGGACTTCCTACTATGCTTGCTGTTGGTTGATCATGATTTGGTACTTCAAAGTCAGTTATTGTGCCAACAGCTGCTGTTGTATCTACTAGTAATACTGCATCTCCCGCATCTGATAAGGCTATATTAAAGCTCTCAGGACCTTCATAAATCGGATTGCCTGCATCATCTAAGGTTTGAACTCTTACTAACAGTGCATTACTTGTTACATTAGCCGGAATCGTTACTGCGCTTCCATTAGTAAATACGGTCCAAGTTGTACCATTATCAGCTGAATATTGTAAAGTTGTGTTTAAGTAATCAGCAGGCTCAATTGCTCCTCCGATTGCTGTCCCATTTGTCGCTGTTACATTTACTGTATGGGTAAAGTTGCTTTCATTGTCTAAGTTTATTGTAAATATCGCATAGCCACCCTCTGCTACTACTGGGCTTCCTGTTATGCTTGCTGTTGGTATATTTGCTCTGAGATCATCTGCGCCTCTTAGCCCTAACCGCTGTACTGCCTCTTCTGGTATAGGTGTAGCCAGATGCTCAGTATCAAAGCCATGATTAACTTCGCCCACTTGCCCAGAATCAATAACTGTATGTCCATGAATAGAATCGGTGGCCTCTTTCTCTTCTTCGGCATCTTTTTCCTCTTTTTCAGGTACTGCCTCTTCTGCCGCCTTTTCCTCTGCAGTAGCCGGCACTTGCCCCTCTTCAGTCGCAACAACCGCTTCAGCAGTAGGCTGAGCAGCTTTCTCATCTGCGGGTAGTTGTTGTCCTTCAGGTTGCTGTTTAGGCACAGAATTTTCTTCAGCTTGGGTAGCTATAGTTGAAGAACTTGATGGATTGAATGACGCTTTAACCTGGTTAAATGCCATTTTAATTGCAGATGAAATAGACATATTATAAATCTCCTTTTAGTTTATTTAATGATCTCCTTTCACTAGTAATATTAGCACATTTTTTTTATTTATACAAATAATTTTATAAAATAAATCAAGCGTTAAAGGCAGATAAAACTTGATTAGAGAGCTAACATATACTATGATTTTTTAATCTGTGTAAATCAATGGTAGGAAAGGATCAACATGAAAAATCTATTCAAAAAAAATATCTTTATTATCAGTGGGTTATTGCTATGCATCTCAGTAGCTAGTGCTCAAACCTTACAACAAGCTGTTACTCAAACCACTCAAACCAATCCTGATGTTTTAATTAAAATGAAGGGCTGGCTAGCAGCGCAAAAAGGCATTACTGCCGCTCAAGGTGGTTATCTACCCTCAGTTGATTTTAATGGTGATGTGGGTGTAGAGCATATCAATGACCCCACGGAGCCAGATTATAATACCCTGAATCCAGCAGGAGTAGGCCTTTCTGTCCGCCAAATGCTTTTTGATGGTTTTGCTACCCCAAGCGAAGTACAGCGCAATAAAAAACTCACTGAAGCCGACAAGTACTCACTATCAGGCACAGCCAATGACACAGCATTATTAGCAGCGCAATCCTATCTAGATGTAATGCGCACCCAAAAAATTGTTGATCTAGCCCAACAAAATTATCGCACCCATCAACGTCTATACCGTATGATTCGAAGCCGATCTAAAAGTGGCCTAGGCCGAAAAGCTGACACCAGTCAAGCTTATGGCCGTTTAGCCCGCGCTAGAGCAAACTTAATGGCTACACAAAACAACTATTCCGATGCTACTGCTATCTATTTCAAAGTCGTTGGAGTAATGCCAAGCAATCTACAAGCCCCTGTTAGCCCTAAAACTGCGGACTTGCCCACAACACAAGATATAGCTATACAAAGCGCTATAGACAACCATCCCTTTTTAAAGGCTGCTAAATCTGATATTGAAGAGGCTGAAGCACAAAATCGTGCGGCAAAATCAACCTACTATCCTCATCTTGATGCCGTATTAGGTACTAATAGTGGCAGTGATATTATGGGTGACGAAGGGCACTATGATGATTATCGAGCCATGTTACGTTTAAAATATAACCTCTTCCATGGTGGCTCGGATAAAGCCCATATAGACCAAACCGGAATTCTTGTCCAACAAGCAGAACAGGTACAACACCGCACCTATGACCAGGTTGTTGAACATATGAAACTAGCCTGGAACGGCTTACAAACCGCCCAAAACCAATTAAATTCACTTAAAATACACCGTAATTCTTCAATAGCCACAGTAAGGGCCTATTACAAACAGTTTAAAATTGGCAAACGTACCTTACTAGATCTATTAAACTCAGAAGATGAACTGTTCACATCTAAAGTTGCCTATCTTAATGGCCAAAATGATCTGCTATTAGCGAAATATCAAGTACTAAATGCCCAAGGTAAACTACTTGCTTATCTGCAAGTTCCTGATCCATCAGTCGCGCAACAAAATCAGCAAACAACGCCAACAACTGCAGTAGCTGCAACTCAAGCAAAAGCTGCAACACCATCTAAACCAGGCGTGGTAGTAACTCCTGCCGCAGCAAAAGCAACAACTGGCGGCGCTGCTGGAACTCCACCACAAACTAACAGCAACAGTGGTTATAAAGTTACTAACAAACATATATCACCTCAAATAAATAAAGGTTATACATTGCAGTTATATAACTCTTATAACAAAGATGAAGCGGTTAACTTTATTGTAAAGAATAAACTACAGAATAAAGCTGCATTTTACAAAACTACCTTTATGAATAAAGATAAATACGTAGTGATCTATGGCGCCTATAAAACGCCTAAACAAGCACTTGATGCTATAAGAACAATGCCTGCTGGCATCCAAAAATGGAACCCAGTAGTGAAGCCTTTAGCCAAAGTGCAGCAAGAGATGAAATCATAAACAAACGCTAACGTAAAAAGGCGCCTCCGGGGCGCCTTTTTTATACCTAGCAAATTGCCGAACAATAATAATCTGTAAGGGTTTGATTGTACCAAGTTTCCAAATTAATTTATAGCATTGCCAAAATACCGCAGCGATTGAATTTTAGGCAAGGCGTCAAGCCCATGAGCAAAAGGTATTTTTAAGCTTCGTGATAGATTCGTAAAACAACAGCCATAGCCAAACAATTAAACAGCATACTGGTGCCACCATAGCTCATAAATGGCAAGGTCAATCCTTTAGTTGGCAATATCCCTGCATTAACGCCAATATTTATCATAGCTTGCAGAGCAATCCAAAAACTAAAGCCATAGGCTAAGTATGCCGCAAAATCTTTGCCGCTTTTCGCTGCCATTCTGCCAATATATAAAATTCGCCCGACTAAGAAGCTAAATAAACCTATAACTATTAACTCGCCAATCAAACCTAGCTCTTCCGCCAACACTGCAAACAGAAAATCGGTAT
>JAGLXC010000024.1 GCA_023133095.1 Gammaproteobacteria bacterium
TCCATTTCAAAGCCGGTAGGTCCTGCAGTTCTAACCCAGGCATTAATAACCAATCTGGCTCGCCAAGCTTTACTGACAATAAAAATCTACGCTCATTCTCTAACAAAACATTATTGATCTCGGCAACAAAATGTTCTCGAACTACCACAAATTCAGAATAGGTGGTTAGCGTATCAGTCATTCCCATAAATTCTTGATCAAACAACTGTTGTTGGTCTAATAAATTTGGCTGCAAAAGCTCACTCATTGGCCTTGAACAACTTGCTAAGTAAACAACGAAGGCTTGACGAATCTCGTCAGTAATACAACTATTTTTAAGTAACACTTTTACATCAAAAATATCTCTCGGATGCTGCCTGCTTAGCGCTGCACAAAATTTACCAGCATATAAATCTCCTAATGATAAAATTGGTACATTACTAACTGAAATATCAAAAATCTGTTCAGCTTTAGGCACGAGATTGCCAACTATTGTTGGGAAAACTGTTCCGCGCAATACTTCATTAGGCTCAATCTTGATCATCACATCATCACGAACCACTAATAATTTTGCTAATCGTTTACTTTTAACGAGACGTTTTTCTAAAACTTTAACCCCATATTTTGGCTCTATTTTGCTTTTTATTGTTGATAACGCTGAGGCAATGCCATTTAGACTTGTTTCTCTATCTTCAATGGGCAAATAAGTTAAATCGATATCAACCGAAAACCTCGGCATATTTTGCAGGAATAAATTGATAGCTGTGCCACCTTTAAGAGCAAAACATTTTTCTTCTGCTACTTCAGGCATTACATCTAACAGCAACTTCACCTGCTTAAAATAGTAATCATTATATTCGATAGTCATAAGCTACTCTTCAGACATTACTGGCACTAATAAATTATACTTAGCATTATATTTCCCGCCCTTGCCTATTACTCGCTTGCCTTTGCCAAAATCAACTTTTGAAAGATCAAGTCTTGTTAACCATGGATGATTTTCTTCTTCAGCCAAATACATAAATAGGCGCTTAACTTTAATAGAATTACAATTTTTAAGCAATACCGTAATTAAATCAGGACGTAAAGTTTTCAGTCCCTCCATTAAATATATAGCTTGCGAATAACTTTCTATATCTGGAACTAAATCAAGATATTCCATCATAGCTCGCTCCCGTGAAGATATTTTTATACTATATGTAGTAAATTTTTTTTCGGTTAAGCCTAGTTCGTTATCAGTAAATAATTTACGCTTGCGAAAAGATATTTTAACCTGCCACGCAAAATAGTCATACAGCCACTGTGGTAAATTGCGCACTTCTGTTGCCGGCTTAAATAACCAGACTACTCTTCTACCCTGCATCGGGATAAAATGAGCATGTCCTTGCATCTCCAGCGCGGTTCGCCCTCCAACATGTACTTGCAAACAGGCATATTGCTGTATGGCATACAACCCGCCAGTCCAGTCGACCTTATCACCGGATATTATGAAAGCACTCTTACCTATTCGCTCAAGCCACTTAGTCGTAACATAGTGCGCTGCTAGATCTTTGGAAACCTTGTGTTCAGTCAGCCACGGCTGTAGCGCTACCGTGCCTCGTGGCCACTTTTTCAGCAGTTGGTTTATTATGGATACTTTGCGCTTAGTCATGCTACGCATTATATCACCAAATCACACCATGGCAAACAAAAAGTTTATTTACAGCATGCAATGCGTAGCTCAACTACGCATAAACTAACTATTTTAAACAAGACCTAACTTCTTCTTGGCACATCGCTTTGATAGATGCAGAATTGTCACATGCTGCTATGCGTTGCATCTTACTGAGCACTCCGCAGATTGATTTAACAACTATTTATATTTGGCAGGTATCGTTATCATAAGATTATTATTAGAATCGTAAACTTCATTATCTAATAAGCTTGCCTGCAGATGTTTTATTTTTATTTTATTTGTTGGAACGCTGTATCTGAACTCTCTTGCGATAGAGTATCTATTTGGAGGTATTAAAATCATAGTTTCTTTATCAGGGAAACCGCTCCTTAACAAATTAATGGCTGGACATAGATCTGAGTCTGCAGTAATAATAATTGCTTTGTCATAAGCGCCAAGATGAGCATGATGCAACATATGCAAAGCAATATTAACATCACTTTCTTTTTCCTCGTGTGATATCCAATTTTTGCGGCATTCCGCTTTACAAAATCTCTTTTTCTCCTTAAATCTTCCCATGACAGGAGTAACGCCAACAGACAATAATGCTTTTACATATTTTTTATGAACTTTATGACTTTCTGGTAACCATGTAGGGTAAGCTGAAAAATAATAAACAGCCTTTAGAGCTTCAGTACGTGGAGTAATAAAAGCTTTTGTTAATTTATTAAGGTCAAGCCACTTAAGACGATTATTTTTTGGCCGCAAATCATCTATAGCATGAAATAGATTAAATCCATCAAAAAAGCAGTAAATTCGTTTTTTTCTCAATTCCTATACCCTGATAAAAAAATAGCCCAGCGCACAGGCAACTGGGCTCTGTAAGCGCAATGCTTACAGGATGACTTTTAAGCAGTCTAACTGTTTAGACTACTTACAAATATCATAGCTTATAATAAAAAATTGTCAATATTTTTTTATTGCTCCTTATTACCTATAATAGCCATTAATTGCCAAATACTGTCATGATTTACGGCTTAGTGTCCCAGGAGTGTCCCACAAATAAGGCATATCATTTACTCCAAATTTTGGGGAAAACCCTATGGTTTTGCGTATACTGGTGCCGGAGAGGTGAATCGAACACCCGGCCTACTGATTACGAATCAGTTGCTCTACCGACTGAGCTACTCCGGCAATTATAGATAACTTAAGATAATTGCCTAATTTTAAAGGTTTTTTCCTGGTAGCACAATCTTTTTGAGCAGCTAGCTCTCTTGCTCTTCACTATAGCGCAGCACCTCTTCAACAAATGAGCTATCGCCCAAAATTCGTGCATCTCCATATACAAAATTGCCCTTACGACGCGCCCTATCTAGCTCTAACAATCCTCCCAGACTTCGCACAATACCTCCACCTTCAAATTTATCCCCATAATCTTTATTGACTCCATATTCAATAAACCGCAAATAGCCCTCTACAGCTTTTGCCTTAGTTGATCCAAATTGCCCTAAAATTCCGTCTTTATCTTGCCAAGGGATATCCTGCTTACCCAACAAAACAGAGTGGCCACACCAGGGATATTCAGCTAATGCAGCAAGGCTTTTTACCACCTTACCTCGAAGTGGATTAAGATGAATATAACGTATCAGCTCTTTAAAATACTCATCTTTATTGCATAAAATAGATTTATAGCGATTCTGAAATAGATACCCTTCACGCTTATGGTGTTTATTAAAATATAATGCATAGCTGGTTAAAACTGACTGCATTACTCTACCAATTGACTTAGCTCCTGTCATAAGCAACAGATGCACATGATTAGGCATTAAAGCCCAGGCATAGCATGGAGTTCCGCTCTCTTCTAAAGCAGCACCAAGCCGCTCAACAAAAACCTTGCGATCAACATCATCTACAAAAATCACACGGCGCTCTATACCGCGCACCATAATGTGATGCAAAGCTCCCGGATAATCTATACGTGCTTGTCTTGGCATATTGGCAACATAACAAACCATAGTTGTTTCTGCAATACCGTAGTTAGGGGACGCTCTTAATTTAGGGACACTCTTTGAGAAAACCATTTTACTTTGGTGCAAAAAAACACTCGTGATCCCAAAGAGTGTCCCTAAATTAAGAGCGTCCCCTTATTAAGAGCGTCCCCCAAACACGGTATTGTGGACTGGTATTGATGAGCTTATAAATGGAGGCCTACTATTTGTTTTTTATGGAGGCTGTTATGTTTCATTTTTATCATCTGGGTTTTACCCTAATTGAACTACTTATTACTATTGCTATTATTGGCATTCTTACTACTATCGCTCTGCCCTCTTACCAACAATACACCCGCCGAGCTCACTATACTGAAATTGTTGAAGCTGCCGCTCCATATAAATTAGGGGTAGAAGATTGTTATCAAGTTATGGGGAGTTTTGATCAATGTCATGCCGGAGAAAATGGTGTTCCTGATAATGTTGATTCAGGAAATGGTGTTGGTTTAGTTGACAGCATTTCTGTTGATGATGATAGCGATGTTATCACTATTACACCAAAGGAGATGTATGGCATTAAGACTGAAAACACTTATGTTTTAACCCCAACTGAAGATAATGAGCAGTTAACCTGGGCAACTAGCGGTGGCGGAGTTACAGCTGGCTATGCAAATTAATGGCTTTGCAAATCATCTGATAAAACAGGGCTTGCTAACAGAAAAAAGAGCTGAGCAAAGCACTCAAAGTGCGATCGCAAATAATGCTTCTTTAATAAGATATCTGCAACAGAATGATGTTTTAAACCATAAAGATATTGCAGAACAGTCTGCTCTCTATTTTGGCTTGAAATATGCTGATTTAACTGATTATGATATTGATACTCAGGCAAATTTGTTAGATAAAAAGTTAATTGAAAAATATCATGTGTTGCCGCTTAAAAAAAACCAGGGAGAGCTAGAGCTAGCAATTAGTGACCCAGCCCAAAACAGTTTTTTAAACGAGATTAAATTTCATACTAATCTATCAATTAAGCTCTATCTTGCTGATCACGATAAACTAACCAATTTAATTGATAATATTTTGTATGCACATCGCTATGATGCTTTTAATTCAGAGGATGCCCATATTATTCAATTCATTGATAAGATTTTAACTGAAGCTATTAGCAAAGCCGCTTCTGATATTCACTTTGAACCCTATAAAGACAGCTATAGAATTCGATTTCGAATTGATGGCATGCTGCATATTATAACAGAGCCAGATTTAAATTTAGCAAAAAGAATTACTGCACGCCTTAAAATAATGTCGCAATTAGATATTGCTGAACGTCGTTTACCCCAAGATGGACGCTTTACTTTTGCCACTCATGATTGCCGCATTAATGTTTGCCCAACTATATTTGGTGAAAAAGTTGTGGTAAGAATTTTAAACGCTACTAATTTACAGTTGCAAATATCTGAATTAGGGATGGAACAGTTACAAGAGCAACAGTTTCTCCAAACTTTAGCTAAACCCCAGGGAATGATTTTGGTAACAGGGCCTACTGGTAGTGGGAAAACGGTTTCGCTCTACGCTGCGCTACAACACTTAAATGAGACCAGCAAAAATATCTCTACGGTTGAAGATCCGGTTGAGATAAATCTCCCTGGTATTAACCAAGTTAATGTTAATCCTAAAATCAATCTTGATTTTGCAGCTACTTTGCGCGCTTTTTTAAGACAAGATCCCGACATTATTATGTTAGGTGAAATCCGCGATAAAGAGACGGCTGAAATTGCTTTAAAAGCTGCGCAAACTGGTCACTTAGTATTAGCAACGCTGCATACTAACAGCGCCATCGACACTATTACTCGGCTATTAAATATAGGTATTGCAGCCTTTAATATTAGTAATTCAGTTACTTTAGTAATTGCGCAACGCCTGATTAGAAAGTTATGCCCTCACTGCAAGCAACCCCAAAAAAATGTCACCTCAGAGTATTTATTAGCACATGGGTTTGCAGCACAAGAGATAGACAATTTAAAATTGTCTCAAGCTTATGGCTGCAAACACTGCAATAAAGGCTATAAAGGTCGAACTGCTATTTTTGAAGCGTTAGCAATTACGGAGGATCTAAATTCATTAATAATGCAGCATAAAGATAGCCAGATACTACGGCAAAAAGCCTGTGATTCTGGCATGCTAACTCTATCTGCAGCAGCATTAAATAAAGTTCGGCAAGGCTTAACCTCTTTAGCAGAAATTGATCGCTGTTTATGAGCAGTAAAAATTATCTTTGGTATGGAGTTGATGTAAACGGCATGCGCACTAAAGGTGTTTTAGCTGCTGAAAGCCTGACCGCCCTGAAACAACTTTTATTTGAACAAAACATTTCGCTCTTAAAAGCGCAGCGTAAACTTGAATTGCCCTGGATTAAAAAGCACAGAAAAATCCGTCCGCGAAATATAGTAGATTTTATCCGCCAATTAGCTACTCTATTTCAGGCGGGAATTCCTCTATTAACTACTTTTAATATTATAGAAAAGGGTTCAGAGCATTTATCCATGCAAAACCTAATCAAGAATATCAAAGATAATATTAAATCAGGCTTATCTTTAAGCGCATCTTTACAACAACATCCTAAATATTTTAACGCTTTGCTATGCAACCTAATCTATGTTGGTGAGCAATCTGGAACTTTAGATCTCATGTTAAACCATATTGCGACTCATCAAGAAAAATTAGAAAACCTAAAGCGCAAAATAAAAAAAGCTCTCTTTTATCCTGCAGCTATAGTACTAGTTGCAATAGCTGTAACAGTAGTAATGTTGGTTTTAGTGGTGCCACAATTTGCAACTCTATTTCATAGCTTTGGCGCCACTTTACCTCTATACACTCGATTTATTATTAAACTATCCAATATTATAAAATCCTATGGCGTTTGGATCTTGTTAGCTATTATCATTAGCATCTGCGCCTTAAAATATGCTAAAAAACGCTTTGCCTCTGTAACAAAGACTATAGACAAATTGATTTTGCAATTACCTGTTTGCGGTATCATTATTAAAAAAGCCATCATTGCTCGCTTTGCTTACACTTTTGCTATCACTTTTCAAGCTGGCGTGCCGCTAAGCGAAGCCTTTCCGCTTATTGCTAACACAATCAATAACAGCCTCTATAAACAGGCGCTGCTAACAATTTGTGAACAGGTAACTGCCGGCCAAACCATAAGCGCTACTATTGCTAACGATCCACTATTTCCGCACCGCGCCCAGCAAATGATCGCTATTGGCGAAGAGGCAGG
This sequence comes from Gammaproteobacteria bacterium, assembly GCA_023133095.1. Classification (GTDB taxonomy): domain Bacteria; phylum Pseudomonadota; class Gammaproteobacteria; order UBA9339; family UBA9339; genus JAGLXC01. The sequence goes on from JAGLXC010000024.1 coordinate 6,905, forward strand.
TGCGTTAGAAAAAATGCTCAACAAAATAGCTGAATATTATAATGCTGAGGTAGATTATCTAATTGATAACTTAAATAATTTATTAGAACCTGCTATCATGGTTATTCTGGGAATTTTAATTGGTGGATTAATTATTGGCATGTATTTGCCGATCTTTAGACTAGGAACTGTTATATGAATCTTATTACTATTTTTATTGGCTTAGTAAGCCTGGCTGTTGGTAGTTTTTTAAATGTGGTTATTTATCGCTTGCCGATAATGCTGAAAAATCAATGGCAACAAGAGTGCGCGGAAGCATTAGGACAAGCGACAGCTGGAACAAAGAAACCCATTTTTAACCTGGCCCTCCCGCGCTCACACTGCCCAGTATGCAAGCATACTATTAGTTTTATCTATAACATCCCAATAATCAGCTATATTTTCTTGCTTGGCAGATGTCGCTACTGCAAAACTAAAATCCCATTACGCTACCCGTTAATAGAGGTCACCACCTATCTTCTTTCATTAATAGCTATTATCCATTTTGGTATCACCTGGCAAACTGCAAGCTTACTATTGCTGACCTGGGGCCTTATTGCACTGGTATTTATTGACTTAGAGCACCTACTATTACCAGACATTATCACATTACCGTTATTATGGCTGGGTCTCTTCATTAACACTTTTGGGCTATTTACCTCCCCAGGAAATGCTATTATAGGCGCTATTGCTGGCTATTTAGCTCTCTATCTTATTGCCTGGCTGTTTAAATTAATTCGTGGCATGGAGGGTATGGGACATGGTGACTTTAAGCTCTTAGCTCTATTTGGCGCCTGGCTGGGCTGGCAGATGTTGCCGTTTGTTGTATTTATAGCAGCTCTGTTAGGACTATTTTTCGGCATCATCTCTCTATGGCGAAAAAAAGCTTCATGGCAGCACCCTATCCCTTTTGGACCCTATTTAGCTATTGCCGGCTGGATTGCAATTATATGGGGCCCGCATACGTTTAATTTGTATATGATGATAATTACTAGATGACAGTATTAATTATAGGTTTAACTGGTGGCATCGGTAGTGGTAAATCAACGGTTGCCAACTATTTTGCTGGCCTTGGCATTACTATTATTGACGCTGACAAAATAGCCCATGAGCTAACTCAACCCAACTCAGCAGCCTTAGCAAAAATTGTTAAACACTTTGGCGCTGAAGTCTTAGCCGACAATGGAGCCCTTAATCGCGCCTATCTGCGGCAACTGATTTTTCAGGATAATAAAGCAAAGGAGTGGCTGGAAAAATTACTGCACCCTTTAATTTATAAAATTATCAAACAACAAGCAGCAAAAGCCTCATCAGCCTATTGCATTCTGGTGGTTCCTCTGCTGTTAGAAACCAAACACGAAAGTTGGGTTGATCGTATTTTAGTGGCAGATGCTCCAGAAGAGTTACAAATAAAACGCGCCATAGAGCGTGATAATATCTCGATTACTACCGCAAAATCCATGCTAAAAGCTCAACTACCACGCGCAAAACGCCTGGCCGCCGCCGATGATATCATTGAAAATAGTGGCTCGCTCGACCACCTCAAACGGCAGGTAATAACGCTGCATCAGAAATACCTAAAAAGAGCTCTACAAGAGCAAACATGCGGTTAGCACTAAAACAACACCCTTCTATGTAAATCTGAGCTAAAATTTGCTATAGTGGCATCCATATGCAAAGCAAAATGATCATATATGAACAGCCGCTCAATGAATATCTTCGGGTCTGCTTACGCCTTGAGCATCTCTTTGCTTGCGCCAAACATTATCTTAACAAACAAAATGAGTGGGACACTAGAACTGCTATAGCCACTATTATCGATGTTCTTAATGTTTTCGACCGCCCTGACATCAAAAGTAAATTAACCAATGCCGTTCATAGCCATATGGCAGCCTTATCTGCTATGCAGCAAGCTCCCAATATCGACAATGCCAAATTACAACAGCTGCTACAACAATTAAATAGCGCATTAAATATGCTTGGTAAAACCGAAGGCAAGCTAGGACAAACCATCCGCAACCATGAATTTTTAGCCATGATCAAACAACGCCTCAGCGTTCCAGGAGGCACCTGTAATTCTGTTATGCCAAATTATCAGTTGTGGTTAAAACAGCCCTTTTCTGAGCAACAAACCATTTTAGAAGATTGGCTAAATAGTTTAACACCATTACAAAGACTAACAGATCTATTACTAAAACTTACCCGTGAAAGTGCAAAACCAGTATTAAAAATTGCATCCAACGGATTTTACCAGGAGATGTTAGCGCCGCAAATCGCTTATCAATTAATTCGTGTGGCTGTCCCCAAAGAGAGCAATCTTTATCCTGAAATTAGCGTAGGCCGCCATTGCATATCAATATATTTCTACCAATTCAATCTTAATGCACGCTCAACCCAAACTACAGAAGAGGTTAGCTTTGAGCTTAGTTGTTGTAAGATTTAGAACTCCAACTTATTGCAAACTACAACCACTTTCACCTTCTTTGGGAGGGCCTGGTTTAGACGTATCTTGATCTGTCTTTGGCGCTGCACCTGGGACCAGGCCTGCAGCATCTGGTTTTTTTGATAAGCCAGATCGATTCCTCAGGCAGACCAAAGCTGCAGCACAGCCAGGATTATCAGTAATAACTGACTCTTGTGGTTTTAACTTTTCTATTTCTAGCTTGATAGCATCAACATTTTTTAAAAATTTCTGCGCTCCTGGGCTCCAGTCATATCCTTTAAATAGTGTCTTTAAATAGAAAGAAGGGTTCTCTAATATCTTCTTTACTGATAATCCATTTACTTCTTTATCTATTGGAGCCTCATAACTAAGAAACAATCTAATAAATGCAAGATCAGCAGCAGCAGCAACATCAACAAACAATAAACGAGGTGGCTGTAGAAAATCACATACCAAATCAGAATCAGCCCCATTCTGCAACAATATTTCTGCCATTCCTAATCTACGATATAAAAATGCTTCATATAAAATAGGAGTACCTATATTATTAGTTGCATAAACAAGGCTAGTGTTTTCTGCAACTAACTCTCCAAAAATAGCTGTATTTACCGCTTCATCTGCCGTTTTATTATGCACAACGGCAAACAAAGGACAAGCTTCTCGTTTATATTGTTTTGCTGCAGCTGATAATTCTTTTTTTTGCATTCTTATATACTTACTCAATTTACCCATATTCTTCCAACCTCTAGTTAATTCATTATAATATATCAGACTCTGTTATATACAATTATACGCCTCCAGCTCCTGCTAAATGAGGAACCCCAGAATTATCGCCTTCTGATTGAGATTGCTCATCTCCTCTATGATCTTCCAATTGGACAGGAGCTCCTGGTTCACGAGCAACCCACTGGCTCGCTGCTAAAGCAGCTGTGCCTACTGCTTGCAAATCTCTGGGTGATTCTGCTGCCTGTATTGGTTGCTGCAAACTCTCAATTTGCCCACGTAACGCTACAGCTTCTCTTTTCAGCTCTGCTATTCTTTCCTCTTGTTCACGTACTTGCTGCACTAACGGTCTAAGTCGATCCAATTCTTGCTCTTGATCTCTATTTAGCCCCGTAAGTCTTGATATTTCAGCAACTTGAC
>JAGLXC010000240.1 GCA_023133095.1 Gammaproteobacteria bacterium
CCATCATCGCGAAGATGAATAATTTATCTCCAGGTTAAAGGGTATTTAATGTTTTTAGGGTGCATTTGTTAGAATGATGATTTATCTGGAGTATTAAAATGGGCAGTGGAAAGAGAGGAAAGTCAGATCCTAATCAATGGCGCAGAACTGCTGGGCGTGCGGAAAAATATCATTATAAGATGTGGTTACTAGAGCATCCAAGACTAGAAAGGCCTTTTGCTAGCAATTATGGAAAAGCTCCAGACAGCGAAGATGCATCATGGGCAAGCCTATTATTTGAGCTGCAGAGAGGACAGGAAGTTATTTTTGGGCCTGCATTTGATCGGTTTTCACCTCAGCCCCGAACTAATTTTATTGCCTTGCTTATTCTTGCTTTGGTCGTAGGCACAACAGCAACAGAGTGTATGCCGACTCAAGGTTCTGTGGCAGGAAATACTCTGCCTGTTCAGCTAGGAGTAGATGAGTTGGTAACAATGAGTTCGGGATATGGGGATGTTAGAGGGCCCACTGCTCAGAGAGCGCTTTTAGCTGAAGAAGGCTTTATTAGGCAGTTAAAGCAGGGGGAGGCACTTAGTAGAGAAGATATGTTTAGTGATGAGATTGCATTTTATCAGGAACTTCTCAATAAATATTCAGATGCAAGTGGACAAGCTGTTATATATTGTATGATAGGTGATGCCTATTTTGGGCTCAGAGATCTACGACATTCTTATCATTTTCTTAAAAAGGCTAATACTTTTATGCCTCTTTCAGAACCATTTTATCCTAAAAGGGATTTTTATGTTTTGTTTGAGCAGCTATCTACTATTATTAGCAAGGAATATTTGCCAGCTTATAAACATTTTTTAAATGAAAATCCGCCAGCAGAGGATTATGCCGAAAATATATTTACAGCAAGTAATTCTGAAATAGATTTTGTTCCAATCACAGCCCAAGAGTTTAGCGAATTTATAAAAGAAGAAGGGTTTCAGCTAATAAGCGATCAAGTTAGTGAAGCTTTTGTGATAGTTACAAAAGACAGAGAGCATGCTGTTTTTTCTGCAGAAGAGGTAATGCTGCTAAATATCGCAGATGATTATGGTATGGAAGATTTGCATATGGAATCATTTGAAACGTTAATGCAGTTGCTAAACCAGCTTAGAAATCCACTTAAACGTGTTTTTGTCTATGTAAAGTTAGGGGAGCTTTCTATCGCGCTAAATGATCATCTATTAGGCTATCATTATTTTACTCAAGCTAATACTATTATGCCATTGTTTGAGTCATTTTTTAATGAGGGTGAAGAGACTAGTGACATTTTGTTTCTTTATGATATGAGCAAGGTCTATGCTAGTAGAGCATTTGGTTTTTATCGTGAGTTTTTAGCCAAAAACCCATCTGAGCAAGATTATTATTCAACTGTTATTACAACAGATGGAACAACTGCAGATAGGTTTAGAAGATTTCTCCAGGAAGAGGGTTATAAAGCACCAGAAACACCATTATCTAAAACTGATTATATCACCAAGGGGGCAGGGCATTTTGCTAAAGGATATGTTGAGGCTGCTTTAGGTGCAGGTGCTGTAGGAACTCTAGTATATTTTGCATATAAGCAAGGGCGCAAGCTGTATATAGAAACTGAAAAAAATATAAGACGTGATGCTATTTTGGGGCAATTAAATTTGGTAACAACTGGCGTTGTATTTAATGATGGTTCCTGGAGCGCTGAGAGAACAGCTGAGGGCTTTGTTTTTACTTTGAATTTAAAAACACATAAGGTATTTTCAGTGAGACCTGATATTTTAGAATCTACCATTATAGATGGTATGTTTAAAATATTGAAAGATATTTTTGGTGAAAACCTATATATAGAAAAAGGCCAAGCTAAAATATTTGTGGCAGATGGACATAAATTGATTTTGGTTCCAGAAGCAAACTTAAACTTCGAAAAAATAATATTTAATTTTTTATCAGAGTGCGTTGAAAAACAAAGGGTAGAGGCCGATCTAGAAGCTGGTAAAATAGCAAAAGAAGCGGTAATTAGTCAAATAGGATTTCACAAAGAAGCAATTCGAAAATTGCTTGAGCAGTTAAATAATGCTTTTGGGTCGCTAACAGGAGCTAAAACGATACTTACTGATTTAGGCAGTGCGATAGATGCAGATGATAATGCCATAATAGACGGCGCTAGAGCGCTTTATGACCGTGAGCTTTCTATAGTAAATGTAGATCTTCCAGGACCCGTTTCTGAGAGTGGGGGTTTAGCTGATTTTCAAAGAGAGCAAGGAGAGTGGAGCCGAAAATATGGTGGTCTAGCTATAGATATTCCTAGTAGAGTGAAGGCGCTTAATGCGTTGAGGGAAAAGTTAACGCGGCAGGGAACAGCGTTGCGAGCAGCTCAGGAACAAGAAGTGCGAGAAGAACAAGTGAGGCAGCTTGCAGATGCGGCTCGGGAAAGGCAGCAGCAAGCAGCAATAACTGCAAAAATAACAGAGATAAAGGATGCGTTATTTGAGCTAGGGAAAAAATCTGAAGCTATTTATGCTAAGGTTGAGGTAGAAAGAGGTGTAGCATCAGAGAATTTGGAGCATAAAGATCAAGATGTTTGTTGCAGTGCTAGTGCGGTTGTTAAGCTGTGTGCGGCATTTCCTTCTGCTGCTACAGGTAGGAGCTGGCTGCAAAAGAGAGAGGAGCAGTCTGATGAAAGTAATGACTTGGCCAAATTAGATGGATTGTTAAGGCAGATAAATGGACAGTTAGCAGCACTAGCTGGAGCTGGATTAGTTAATCAAATAAAGGCGTTAGCAGACTCAAGGCAAAAACTTGATGATGCATTGAGTAGTTTTGCTAAGTATGAAAAATTTCAAGCGCAGTCAGGCAAAGCTTACGAAGTTTTACATCCAGCAGAGTTTGTAGTGCTGGCAGGACCTCCCAGGCCAGCAGCGAATGGAAAAAAAGTTAAAATGACCGCAGTAGCAGAAGAGACAGCTGCGTCGTTACCATATGCTAAAGATGATAGATTAATACTTACAGTAATAGGAGACATTATAGAAACAAGAATACCACTGTTTTTGCAACGTATTTCTCCTGGATTAAAACAACAAGTTAGTCTTTCAAGTCTAGAACAAAAATATAAATATGTTTTAGCCTATAATTTAATCAGGTTGTGCAGGTTAATGAATCAATCATTACAAGGAAAGTCTAAGCTTGAGAAGCTTCAAGCGTTTTTTAGGCGTGTAGGCAATATTGTTATGCATCAGCATCCTAGCGTAACGTATTACAATCTGTATAATTTTTGTGAAGTGTTATTGAACCAAGCAGCAAGTATTGAAGCTATACTTCAGAGCAAGGGTTCTGTTTTTGGGGTTGATATGCAAGCGCTTGCAGGTACTGCGTTGTTGCAGATTAAATCCAGAGAAAGAGAGGCCGCACAGGATTTACAGCATCTTTTAAATTCTTACATTGAGCTAATAGACAATCAGGAGTTATGGGGAGTTTTCATTGCAGACAGAAATGATTGCTTTGCTGGATTGTTTGTTCTTGTAGGGGAGTGTATGCAGCATTTGCCTAATCAGTTTTTGGGGCCATTAAATAACTTTTTAAAGGACTTTTTAGCTTTCTGTAAGCAACAAGTAAGACTTCCAGTTGCTCATCCTGATGCTCCAGAGTCTGGTCAAGAACCAGACAAACAAGGGGAGTTTTACTCTCTCGAGCCTGCAGATAGCACTGTATTTCAACAATATACAAAATCTATTCCTGAGCTAATAGCTGCAATTCATTCACTGGCAGTGCAGAATCAGCAACCATCAGTAAGAAGATGTCGTGCTACAATGTTTTATGCAGGTTCAACTGAAGTAGGTAATATATTTTTGCATCCAACTATTGGTTGGCAAGATGTAAATGGGCTATTAATGTCGCCTATACATTTATATGTTCAGCGTAATCCACTCATAACAGCGGTTACATTACCTATTAAATATTCAGAGGATGGGAAGCCTAAGAATTATACTATTAATGTTGCCAGAGATCCGCAAGGCAATATTGCATTGGTTCCTCAAGCAAATGAACCTACTGATGATACTGGCATATTTGGTACGCTATGTGGTTTATGTACAGGTCAAGCACAAGCAGCAGAAAGAGGTCGTACTTTAGCACGTTAATCAAAAGTTATAGTCTAGAATTTTTGCATCAGGGTTCTCAATTTGAATCTATGCAAATGTATTGTTAGTGCTGTATTATATTTTGTGAAAGAATAGTTCTGTTTTTATCTCAATAAATATATCTAGCATGATAGGAGGGAAACATGAAGCAATCCACAAGAAGAGATTCTGGAGCGGCAGGCGCTCCTGAGCCACAAACTCCAGATCAGCCAGTTAGGAGCAGAACTTATTCTGGAATAGATGATGAATGGAATGAGGGCTCTCCCAGCCCTGTCCCGGATACTCCTCCCACACCAGATGGCCAAAATATTTCTCAGTTAGGGCACGGTGCCCATGGCGCTCAAGGCGGTGAGGCAGGAAATGAATATCAAGCTATGTGGATGATGTTGGCCTATCATAATGCTCTTTGCGGAATAAGGTCGGGCGAGCAACCACTATTGAAAGAGATTATTTTAGAGGGAAAGCGCGAGCCATTTGATGATGTGGAGATTGTAAGGCCAGATGGTAGTTTAACCCTATTTCAATCAAAGCATAGGGAGTTAAAGGGGAGCGATAATATTTCATTATCTATGCTGCTTGCGTCGCCGGTTAAGCAAACAGCGAGTGAGAAAAGTAGAAGCAGCACTCCATTTTCATTATTAAAGTATTTTAAGGGTTGGGCGAAGATTAAAGCGGATAATCCTAGAAAAGCTATCCGGTTTATTTTATGTGTTTCAGCGCCATTTGGTTTGGGCTCTTTTATACCGAAAAATGAACGAACTGCATTTAAAGGTTTTTTTAATGGAGCTGCAAGTGGCTATACTGAAAAAACTGGATATTTTAAGTTGTCAGCAAATACATGGAGAGCTGGCGGTGTGTTAGAAAACATACCGCAAGAATTACATGAACCGCTATTAATGTCTGTATTTCATCAAAGAGGTCATCAAGTTGATCATCGATCAGTGGGTGGCGCACAATACTTAAAGTTTGGGCGTAACTTTATTCAAGATGACGCTGGCCTTTGCCCCGAACATTTGGCGCTGAAGAGATATATATTTCTCAAATTATCAGAATTTATTGCTGCAGCAAGGATGGCAAAAGAGCCATGGGTTAACTGGGATCAAACACAGGATAATGCAAAAATTCAGGAATTTCTTAATGAATTACAATTCTGGTTAAAGCAGCCAAAGTTATCACAGTTAGCTGAACTTGTTAAAAAGGCAATTCATATCAATTTTGAAATTGGTTCAGGAGATATTCATAGTGCTGTATTGGCTTGTGTAAAACGGTCGTCCGATAGACAAGCATTACCAGTAACATTAGCAGAAGTTGAAGGTTTTTATCGAAGCGCACGAGGAGCTATTTTAGTTAAGTATTTACGAGTTAAAATGGATGAATATAAAGAGGAGTTTGCACTTAACTATTTTCAAACATTAGCTGACAGCGAGTTGCCCTTAAAAACAACAGTGATTGACGACTTTTTGAATGCTGATGATAAAAGAATATTATTGTTATATAGCAACAATCCTTCTGAGATAAAATTTTATCTCTATGCATTTATCAAAAATATAACTAAAGAGCGATCGATAGTAGAGGGCGAGCATTGGTTAATGGTAAAGGGCAAAAAAAGCCAATTTTTCACCAAGACGCAGTAACAAGAGATCCAGTTGATCATGAATGCCAGGATATTTATCATGCCGAAAATTTTGGTTTGTGTGTTATTGATGGCGCAGAAATTTTTCTTCATAATAGAGAGTATGGTGTAAGAACATTTCATCATCTATTAGATGGTTTGCTTCAGCAAAGGCAAACACATAGTAAACTAATATTAATAGCTCCAACTCAAGAGGTTGGGGCTATGCAGGAGCTTCTGCAGGGTAAGTTGCAGGCGCAGGGCGGTTGTTTAATGACTGCTGAAGCTAATCAACTTGAACTTGCTGAAGAGCAAGTAGATAATATTTTACAACTAGTACGAGCAAGGAAGCATGGGCCTCAAGATCAACCTCTAGCTAGAGCAATGGATTTTGCTGACCAGGATGGTCCAGCGATGCCTCAGCAAATTTTAGGAGTTGATTTATTAAAACCGATTCTTTTAGGACAAGATTCACTTGATAAGGTTAGGCTGTTCAGTTTATTCCGTAGGCCAACTATTTTATCAGGTGTTCTGAAAAATATCGATTGGGATTTTCATCCTGAAGTCAAATTAGACCCACAATTTCAAGAGCAGGATATTTTAGTAAGAAGGCCGGT
>JAGLXC010000241.1 GCA_023133095.1 Gammaproteobacteria bacterium
TCTATGGTTGAACATGGCAATGTGGATGCCATAGCAACTCTGTCAGAGAAAATATCTATATTTTCATGTGCCAATGCTATCGAGCAAAACACACGCCCTATTACTTACACAGGAGTAAAGGAATTAGCAGGATTAACAATGGATGTATTAAACAGTAAAGCTGAAGATGTTAAATTCACATTAAAAGAAATACGAAAAGATGTGGATCTTATTGCTAAATTCATATTAGAATTGGAAGGTTCCTATTTATTAGATCATAGCTATACTCTCAGCTATTACTACTCAGTAACATCTAATGACTCATTGAGTTGCTGGATGACACAGTTAGCCAAGGCCCTTTTAACAGTAAAAGCAGATGATGCAAATGGGTGTAGGTTGGTTAGGCATATCGCACAATGGGGCGATAGGCTATATCAAACAGAAAAAGAATTGCTATTACTTGCAATAGCGAAAAATTCTCTTCTCACGTTTGATATCATACATTGGGTTGTTCAAATGACAATAATATTTTTAGCTATTTCGACCGCGCCTTGCTGTAGTGATTATCATTGTGAAGAGTTGAGAAAACATGCTCGTTGGTTAATAAATGTATTTTCCTGGATACCAGATAATCAAGAGGCAATATGCTTGGTTGAGAATTACCAGCTCACAGAACAGCTATTTAAAGCAGCGTTTGAAGCACATAAATACGGTCGCGCTGATGTTTCTTTTGAGGTCAGAGAGTTGTTATTATCATGGGCTTTTAAAGGAGGTAAATATCAAGAAAAAAGGGAAATTCTGGAAAAATCCTGTTACGGCTTAGCCTGTTTAAATATTATTTTAGAGTTGGATGATTCTGTTTTACTTGATGAAATTGCGCAGCATATCAATAACAATGATTCCATCAGTATTGAAATTAGACAGCACGCTTCAGGCGCGTTAAAAAGAAAAACAGAAGAAATACAACAAAATGGTTTTTCGTTTAGTAACATTGACAATGCTGCAAAACAAGTTGATACAAAAAAATTGCAAATATTGTTAACTAAATTGGCTGATGTTCTATTTTGCATAGAAAAGTAGCGTTGCAATGATTGCGCTTTTATATAACAGCAGAAAGAGTTAGGCAAATAGTTGATTAGTGTTTAGCAGCTATTTATGAGGCAGATCTATCTCCTTTAATCATGGTTACAGTAAGCAATAAACTAAGAGTTAATAACCCAACACATACTCCCATAGCTATAGTAAAACCGTAAGAAAAAGCATTATGGATAATGGGAATTAATTGTTTTGTCAGAGAGGCATTGAAATATTGTGGCAAATTATGAATAGAGTTAGTTCCGGTTACAACATGATTTGCAAAATTAGTTTGTATTTGGGTTAAGTTTATATGCTGCTCTGCTAAGAGCTGATGCATTTTTGCTTTATTAAAGGTGGCTAATAACACTCCAGTGCCAGCAACACCAATAGCACCGCTAAAAAAAGCTAGAGTGTAATAAATTCCTGATATAGCACCATTTTTTTCGACTGGAAATATATGGAGTGCGGCTGTTGCTGAGGCCGGAATCATTATTCCAGTGCCTAAACCGAATAACATAAGTGGCATTATGAGGTTTTGCCAACCAATATTAGTAGGCAACTGCATAAAGCAAATAAAGCTTATGATGGCTAACGAAATACCGATAATAAGCGGTATTTTTGAGCCTACTCTATCAATTAACTTTCCGGCAAGAGGTGATAGTGTGCCAAACATTAGAGAC
>JAGLXC010000242.1 GCA_023133095.1 Gammaproteobacteria bacterium
TTGAGGTTACCTTTGATATTGATGCTAATGGCATCTTAAATGTATCAGCCAAAGACAAAGCGACCGGCAAGGCTCAATCAATCGTTATCAAAGCCTCAAGCGGCCTGGATGAAGGTGAAATTGAACGCATGGTAAAAGATGCTGAAGAGAATAAAGAGTCTGATCGTAAATTCCATGATCTAGTTACAGCACGCAATCAAGCAGACAATATGATTCATGCTTGTGAAAAATCGATGAAAGAGCTAGGTGAGGAGCTAGAAAAGGATGAAAAAGAGAAAATTGAAGCCGCTATCACTGAGCTTAAAGAGGCTATGAAAGGCGATGATCAAGAGACAGTTGAAGCAAAAACCAAAGAGCTAACTGATGCATCTGCTAAAATGACAGAACGCGTCTATGCTAAAAAAGGCGACGCAGAGGCTGCGGCTGCAACCGGAGCAGAAGCGACTGCAGAGCCTAAAGCTAAGGGCAAAGGAAAAGGTGGTAAAAAAGGCAAAAAAGATGATGATGTAGTTGACGCAGAATTTGAAGAAGTGAAGGAATAATAAAATTGAGTAAACGCGACTATTACGAAACCCTAGGCATAGCCAAAAATGCTAGCGGAGCTGAAATCAAACAAGCTTACCGTAAACTTGCTATGAAATATCATCCGGATCGTAATCCGGATGATAAATCTGCTGAAGAGAGCTTTAAAGAGGCAAAAGAGGCCTATGAAACGCTTTCTAATAGCCAAAAACGTGCGGCATACGATAGATTTGGTCATGCTGGTGTTAGTGGCATGGGTGGAGGAGCCAACCCAGGTGGAGCAGGTTTTAGCGGTTTTGGTGATGTTTTCGGCGACATCTTTGGAGATATCTTTGGCGCTGGTCGCGGAGGCAGAGGAGGACACACCCAGCAACGTGGCTCTGATCTAGGCTATAATCTCACTCTTGATTTAGAAGATGCTATTCATGGCACCACAGTTAAAATAGATGTTCCGACCTGGGTTAGCTGCGAAACTTGCGATGGCTCAGGAGCTAAAGAAGGAACCTCCCCTACAAATTGTGAAACCTGTGACGGCACCGGCCAAATTCATATGCAACAAGGCTTTTTCACTTTGCAACAAACCTGCCCTGAATGCCATGGCCGTGGAAAAACCATCAAAAATCCATGCCCAAAATGTCATGGTCAAGGCCGAGTGCAAGAACGCAAAACACTCTCTGTTAAAATTCCAGCCGGTGTTGATAATGGCGATAGAATTAGGCTTTCAGGTGAAGGCGAAGCTGGCCTCTTTGGCGCTCCAGCAGGTGATCTATATGTACAGATAAATGTTAGGAGCCATCCTATATTTATACGCGAAGACAATGATCTGCTCTGCGAAGTTCCTATTAGCCTTGCTACGGCCATTTTAGGAGGCGAACTTAATATCCCTACCCTAACTGGCAAAGTAAAATTAAAAATTCCAGCAGAGACTCAAACTGGTAAAATGTTTCGTTTACGTGGTAAAGGGGTAAAATCAGCTCGCGACAGCATAACTGGCGATCTATTATGCCGTGTCACCATAGAGACCCCAATCAACTTAAGCCGTGAGCAAAAAGAGCTGCTAGAAAAATTTGATCAATCTCTAGTTGAAGATGGGAAAAAGCATAGTCCCAGAGCTAAAAGCTGGTTTGATAATGTAAAACAATTTTTCAGTTCTAAAGAACGCAATTAGCCCTTAGCTCTGGCATCTACAATTATATACCCAAAGCGATTGGATTTTAGGCAAGGCGTCAAGCCTATGAGCAACCGGAGTTTATATATAATAAATGAGGATTGCGAATAGGCGCAGACAACACCGCATAAAATCCAATCGCGAAGGGTATAGCGACCATGCGTGCAGCATGGTCGCTGCTACAATTTATTTATTCTGGGTTTTCTTTAATGCCGTATAAATCATATATACTGAAGCAATAGAAAATAGTGCATAAAGCCCAAAAGAGATAAGACTTGCTGGACCTAATAGTGTTGAGAGTAAATTAACATTAAAAAGACCAGATAAGCCTACATCTAATCCACATAAAATGATTAAGACTAAAGCAACCCAATCAAGAACATTCATTTTAAACATAAAAACCTCCTTTTTTATTTAGATTTCTTCCTAGTAATGAACATTATACTCTCATGCAGCATTGTATGCAATTTTTTCGTAACTATTAATATCTATCCAAAAACACCCATTGGCCTTCTTCAGACTTGGCATTGTATACCCAAAGCGATTGGATTTTAGGCAAGGCGCCAAACCCAT
>JAGLXC010000243.1 GCA_023133095.1 Gammaproteobacteria bacterium
ATATCTTACTGGCAAACTCAAAATTCCTCTGCCCAAAAACCGTCTACCCTGCGATCCAGAACGAATGATTAAACTAACAGGCGTTAACAAGAATAATCTAAAAAACATTAAGGCTGAAATTCCTATCGGCCTGTTTACCTGCATCACAGGAGTCTCAGGCTCTGGCAAATCAAGCCTGATAAATGACACCCTATATCCACTTGCAGCAAAACAGCTAACCAGAACCACCATAGCAGAACCCGAAGCTTACAAGACTATTAGCGGCTTAGAACTACTGGATAAAGTAGTTGATATTGATCAAAGCCCTATTGGTAGAACTCCACGCTCAAATCCTGCTACCTATACTGGTCTTTTCACCCCTATTCGCGAACTATTTACCAATACCCAGGAGGCACGCGCACGCGGTTATAAAATGGGTCGTTTTAGCTTTAATGTTAAAGGCGGCCGCTGTGAAGCCTGCCAGGGCGATGGCCTGATTAAAGTTGAAATGCATTTTCTTTCCGACATGTATGTAACTTGCGACACCTGTAAGGGGCTGCGTTATAACCGAGAAACCTTAGATATCACCTACAAGGGTAAAAACATTGCCGAAGTCTTAAACATGACAGTGGAAGATGCTTGTGAATTTTTTGCGCCAATTCCAGTTATAGCTCAAAAATTACAAACCTTAATTGATGTGGGCCTGGCCTATATTCATCTGGGACAAAGTGCTACTACTCTTTCAGGCGGCGAAGCTCAACGCATTAAACTTGCGAAAGAGTTATCACGCCGCGATACCGGCCGTACCCTATATATTCTGGATGAACCAACCACTGGCCTACATTTTCATGATATCAAACAGCTGCTAACCGTGCTACACCGCTTAAGAGACCACGGCAACACCATCGTCGTAATTGAACATAATCTTGATGTAATAAAAACCGCAGACTGGATTGTCGATTTAGGACCTGAAGGCGGCGCCAAAGGCGGAGAACTATTAGTCGCTGGTACACCAGAACAAGTAGCTAAAGCTAAAAATTCCTATACTGGAAAATATTTAGGGAAGATTCTTTAAGAAAACGGGCGCCCGCAAGGGACGCCCTACGGATTATCTATTGGTTAATGTCAGGATTAGCAGGAACGCCTATATAGGCAATCTTGCCATCTACCTCACCAACCCAAACATTAGGCAGAGTATTAACAACAGTATAATAATACTGATCTGCATCGCCTTCAAAGGTAATGCTGTTATCACTCAACCATTGAGGATTGCTCTGGATTAACTTAGCTAATTTATTTTTATTTAGCAAAGCTATTCTTTGGCCATCCTGAGTATGGATGATGAGTTCTTTAACACCAGATGGTTTGTGATCAACATCAAAAAATACTAAATGTGATTTTAACACTTTAGTAGTAGTACCTTTATGATGTTGATGGTTTGACATCGAAGTTAGCAAATGATCATTTGTCACCAAAAAATCTTTGCTTTGCGCCGAAAACACCGTATAGCCTTGAGGGGCTTGTGGTGCAGGCAAATTATGAAATGCCAACACACTGGCACAAAAGAACAGACTTGCTCCAACTACAGCTAATGCTGCGAAGAGCTTAGATTTACTATTTCCCATTTATTTCTCCTTTTCCTTTAATTGTTAAACGGAAACTGTATTATAACAGATAATTATGCATTAGTAAAAATTAAATCTCTTCCAACACGGCAACCGGCCCAAATGCCTGCACTTCACGATTAAACCTTAATCTCATAAATATCTTGCTGCAACACCCCCAACCAGCTAGCCCAACCAAGTTGAGCCTGATCCTGACCTAATCGAATAATTTTTGCAGTTGGAGCATAGATAGTTATAACTAAAGTAAATAAGATAGCAGTCCCTACATAACGCTGAATTAGACTTTTTAGTAATGCATATTTTGGCTGCCCTGGTAATAACTGCTGCGCCCGCAGAAAAGTAATAGGTCCAAAACAGATCGCTATCTCCTGCATCAAACTCACCACCTGATTCCCCAAAAGAGTATTATCTCCCAAATTAATAGCTGTTTGCCCTAAAGGTAACGCCGCACCGACTTTAATCCAACGTGGCATGAATTGATGCACAAAAATCTTGTCAATTTCTAAATATTCCCGCAATAATCCAGCAAGGCCACTACTATTATGAATCCTCGCCCCCAAAATACCTGTTACACCATATTCCGTAGTATCTTTCTTAGTTAAAAGATTGCCAGATATAGATTTAAGATATTCCAAATAAGCTGAACGTTGCTTCACATGCATTAAAGGATGATACTTTTTCCAGGCTAAATATAACAAACGATAGCAGTGGTTATTAAAAATATCTAAAAATGCACGGGTGCATTTAGCGCTTGATTCATCTCCTAAAGTTTGCTCTAAAAAATAGTGCGGCAAAGGTGAATCCACACCATAAAGCCCCATAAAAGTTAAGTATAAAACTAAACTACCCTGCTTGTTTAGGTGACAAGCCTTAATGTCTGTAGCAGGAAAACTAAGCTCGGCAACTGAACGCATCTGTGTACTATTATCCGAAGAGTCAGCCTCTAACAAACGTAATGCCTGAAAAAAACTATATCCTTGCCCGTGCTGCAGGAGCTCTTTGATTAAATCGGACGGTTGGTGCCGAGCAGTGGTTGCCATGACAACTCCTTATTTGATGGATGACAGCTAATCCGCGTACTAACAAAAAAGTTAAGCGTCGCGTACATACTAAAAAAGTGGTGCAGGATCAAACCAAACAGATGGATATCTGCCAAAGAACTAAACGCATCTTCATGCAATTTTAAATTAAACTCTATCCCCTGCATTAACGCGCCCTTTATAAACTTACTAATCGTCTTTATCTCAATGTCATAAATAGCATCAATATGTTTTTGCTGCTCTTTGCGGGTACTCCAGTCATAAAAATTTAATAGCTCTTTTAAAGTATCTAAATCAGCTAAAGAGCTATAATGCAAAGATAGGTGCGCTACCAAACTCCAACAATAATTGCTGCGTGACGGCGGCATATAAAGAGATGTAGGTCGAGTAATATTAGAAAAATGCAAATAATTTGGAAAGTCTTTGCTTGAAACATTAATTTGATGCTCGCGTAAATAGCTCCGTGGGTAATGGCCATTACAAGCTGTAATAGTGCATGATAAATCCTCCTTTGCTAAAAGAGTACAATTCTTAATCACCAAATAGGCACGATCACTCCTACGCACAACGCTATAACAGCGCTCATTAGTCTTTTTATGTTGAAAAGCATGCAAAGGATAATATCTATATCTTGCCCCTGTTGCTGTATTAATGCTTGCAACATCATCAATACTATAAAGCATATTACTATCATTATTATAGGTATTAACTACTAAAGGATATTCGTAACGCCGTGGGGTTAAGTTAATAGGTTCAGCTGTAGTTTTAAACAGATTAATTGCAGGAGCGCAATGTAATCGAAAATTTTCCTTACTAATTTTATGATAATCATTTAATTGGGTTTTAGTATGCAACTCTAAACAAAATTTTTGACATTTTTTTGGCCATTTAATCTTAGCTAAATTTTTTATGGCTACAAAAAAATATTTTTCGCGAAATAAAAAATACTCATGCAATAGATGAAAACCATAAAAACTACGGCCTGCGGTTGGGATTAAAATATCAGCTTCGGTTAAATTGCACAGCTCTACACTCTCTTGTGCTCCAAGCAGCACCGCTGGCTTTGTAGGCGACTCTGGAAACCTAACCCTGGCTGCTGTTAGCTCTCCAGTTAAAGCAAAATAGAGTTGCAGCGCTAAAGCAGGATCAGCATGCAAATAGAAACGCAAATCACTTAAATCCATCTGACCAAATCCAGTTTTTGCATCACACTGCAGCGTTAAACTAATAATGCTACCGCCCTCTTTTGCCTCTGTAACCGCAACCTTACTAATCGTTAAAGGATTAATTATAACCTTAGAGGTAGTACGAAATTTACATATCGATTTACTCTGCTTCTCGCCAACAGCCTGACTCTCTAAAAGCGTACCTTTAGCAACAACAAAAGACTTTTCTGGTTGGCTTGAGCTAAACTCCATTATCGTTGCAGCAGGGAAAGGTCGTAACAGATGCGGCCATAAGTGTAACAGTAGATTTTCGCTAATCTCTGGAATGTCATCATCAATTTTTTGCCGAATTTGCGCAGTCAAAAAGGCCACGCCCTCTAACAAACGTTCAATATAGGGATCACGATCATGCCATGATTTTAAATTCAGCATGCCAGCTTGCTCAGGATATTGCTCAGCAAAATTCTGGCCAGCTTCACGCAACAATCGCATCTCTGCTTCAAAATATTCTCGTATCATGTCAACAAGGATACAAGAAAAAATATAAAGCACAATACGGCAAAAACTACTGTAAAATTTGTATATACCCAAAGCGATTGGATTTTAGGCAAGGCGCCAAACCCATGAGCCACCGGAGTTTATATATAATAAATGAGGATGGCGAATGGGTGCGGGCAACACAGCATAAACTTCAATCGCGAAGGGTCTACAACCTTTAGACCTGATATATTTCCTGCCAAAACACAACTGTTTTTTAAATTACACTAAACTAAAGCAAGTAGAATAGATTAAGAGAATCTTTCATTAATGGATCAACCAGGCTATAGCTACCATCTCTATCTTTTTCAAGAAAATCTTTTTCATTTAACCATCTTAGAGCTTTAGTAACAGATGCACTCGTTGTATCCAGAGATATTAACATAGATTTGGTGGTTAACTCTTTTGTATAGCCTTGCGCTATTTTAATTAATAATTTTTTTTTGAGCCCGCTTAACACGGATAACTCTTTTGCTGTCTTTGCTTCTTCTTGAAAAATATAATCTTGCCAAATATTTTCTATCGCTTTTACTGCTGGTGGCATTTTTTCATGCAAAGACCATATTTTATTACATAGCGCATTAATGTAATAAGGATGTTTTGCTGTTAATTTAAATATAGCTGCAAGCATCTTATCGCTCAAATTCTTCCCCCAGCTAAGCTTTGCTATATGATTTAAGTACTTTATATAACATTTTTCATTAATTCGCTGCAAATTAACTCGATC
This sequence comes from Gammaproteobacteria bacterium, assembly GCA_023133095.1. Classification (GTDB taxonomy): domain Bacteria; phylum Pseudomonadota; class Gammaproteobacteria; order UBA9339; family UBA9339; genus JAGLXC01. The sequence continues at coordinate 5,075 of JAGLXC010000243.1, forward strand.
GCAAAGCATGTATAAAGGCCTGGCGCGGTTATCAAACATATTCGATAAAATATGTCGGTTACTTCCTGAAAAAACAAAGACTAAATTCTTTACCTCTTGAGCAACGCTTCTAATTGCTCCTTCAATCCCTTTTGCTTCATTAAGAAGCCCTATTTCCTGAAATTCATCAATAAAAAAAACTGCTTGTCTATTTTTTTTGTGCAAAACTTCTTCTAATAATTGCAAAGCATCAATAATATTGGATAAAGGATCACTATCAAGGCTTGGGGTAATTTCTATGTTAACGCCATCTGTACCAACAACCCATTTTGTTTTTAAATTCTTAATATAGTCTTTGATTAGGGATATCGCTTGTTCCGGAGCAGAAGTAATTAGGCTCAGCAATTCTTTAACACCTTGTATGATCTTTTTTTCAACCATTTTTACATCAACAGCAACAAATAGATCAACTTTCACATAGGGCAATCTACTTTCATTTAAAGCATAAATAGCCAAGCTAGATTTTCCATAACGTCTAGGTGAGCTAATTAATGTATGTTGCCCCGCCTCAAAATTTTTTATTAATTGTTTTCTTTCATCAGTACGATTACAAAATGATTTACCCATAGCTAAACCTAATGGAAAGTATTTTATAAAAGAAATAGAATCGCTCATTTTTCATTACCTCCGACATTTGCTACCATCAACTAACCATTTAGCTAGTTACCAAATGGTAACTA
>JAGLXC010000244.1 GCA_023133095.1 Gammaproteobacteria bacterium
TTTTAGGCAAGGCGCCAAACCCATGAGCCACCGGAGTTTATATATAATAAATGAGGATGGCGAATGGGTGCAGGCAACACAGCATAAACTTCAATCGCTAAGGGTATATGCTCTGTGGATAACTTTGTGCATAAGTATTAAGCTTACAATCGATATTGTCTTACAAAGCGAAACAACAAGACAAAGACGATAAATCAATGAGTTACGTAAAATTACCAATTATCAACAAGTTACAGAGGAAATTAAAATTAATATAAACAATTATGGCTAACTTACTAAAAATTAATGAGATCCTAAAAAATAGTGTGCATAAGTCACTAGAAATACGCACTATGCAAAAAATCGACCTCCCAACCGTAATGGATATTGAGCATTCCATACAGGCCTCACCCTGGACACAACTCATGTGGCTGGACTCCACAGAAAAGAGCGATATCTGCTGGATCTTAGTTAGAAATAAAGCGCTCCGACCTAATGGTCGGAGCATCTCTGTCTGCGGCGAAATCATTGGCTTTATTGCATTTTCGCTCTGCGCAGATGAATGCAACATTTTAAATATTGGCATAAAACGAAAAAAACAGGGCAAAGGATATGGAACTGCACTCTTACAAGCAGCAATAGAATATGCAAAACAATATGATGTTAACAAAATCTGGCTCGAAGTGCGTGCAAGCAATCAAGCCGCTATAAGACTATATCAAAAACTTGGGTTTACTGAAATCGACATCCGCAAAAATTATTACTCAGCCTTGAATTTAACTGACAGTGAAGATGCCGCTATCTACTGTTATAGCTGCAAACAAATTCCGCAAAAGACCTAATATCGTGCTTTACTGATGCAGCCTCCAATGCTTGCATATATTGCTGCCGATCCTTTAAAGCAATTATGGTCCAGGGATATCCGCCAGCTGCAAACATCACATTCATCAAAAATCTAGCTATACGACCATTACCATCCATAAACGGATGAATAAAGCCTAATATAAAATGGCCTAATACAGCTCTAACACAAGCTTCAGGCTCCGTTGTTAAACATTCATAGAGCACCTCCATAGCGTCAATAATAGCCGCTTGAGGTAATGGCACATGTTGCGATCCACGAATATAAACTTGATTGTTGCGATATCCAGCTAAATTTTCTCGACTAAGAACTCCAGTTTGCACCATGGGAACAAATAACTCTTGATACCAAAGCATCAAGTCTTGTTTTGCTATTTGCCCTGGATTTTGTTTAGTAAATATTTTTTCTATGCTTTTCAGTACAGCTTGAAATGCTTGCCAATAACCTTTAGCTGCTAATGCATTGTATTGTTCTTTATCTGATGCTGATTGTTGAGGATTCCATTTGCCCTCAGCTATCTGTTTTATTAACTCTTCAGTGACTTGATACCCTTCAATTGATAAAGAATTGTAAGCATCATTTACAAACTGTTCTTTAACAGAGGTCAAATAGGATTGTTTATTTTCAGGAATTCCTTTAGCTGCTGGAAAAGCATCAATCACTGTATTGCGCATAGTTTGCCATAAGCTAGTAATACGAGCAGCATAGGGTGATCGAACTAATAGACCAAAAGCTAGCACTGGTTGATCTACAACAAATGGATTTTTAGCAGTTAATTTATAGCCCGCGCTAACCATACTGTTAAATATAGTGTCAGCCATACTATCTAATCCTAAAAAACGATAAGCACCAACTAATCTTTCTGCAGCAGCAACATAACCATCTTTTAGTAAACAGCGGCTTAACTCTGTTGCATCGCGAATCATGCGTAAGGCTATTTCAGCTTTTTCTGGATGATTACTAAAAAACAGTGGTGAAATACGACATAATGCTAAAGCTAAAGGCATTATCCTAATATCATTAACAGTGATAACTTCTGCAGGGAAATTGTTTTTCTCAATATAGACAGCTAATGTAGATTCATGGGGCAAATTTACCACGGAAGAACCGCCTGTCTGGGCCATGACTAGCAATGACTTTGGCCTAACTGTATCACCAAGCAGTAAATCTAAAGATGAGTCAGCTGATAAACAATATCTTTCAACAAAACGATCATGAAGATAAACGCTTATAAAATCCCAATAAGCAGCGCACCAGGTAGTGCTTTCTCCGATACTAACAGCAGGTTTTGTTAAAATATACCAACCTTTAATTATCGGCAATAACCAACCATTTTTTAACAAACGTTCTCTATCAGTTCTCGTAAGCTGATCGCTTTTAATAAGATTTTTATGGCTCTATGAAGAATAGAGTG
>JAGLXC010000245.1 GCA_023133095.1 Gammaproteobacteria bacterium
ATGGCGAATGGGTGCAGGCAACACAGCATAAATTTCAATCGCGAAGGGTATATATCAAGCTCACCAAAGCAGACAAACATCAAATTGAGTATAATCGTCGTTTAATAAAGGGAGGCCTGCTAAGGTTGGTACGGCCTATTTTGGCTATCAAAGAGTTCGGAAAAATCAATTATCTGAGCAAAATAGCGACTATCTATTACTGCATCATTTACGCCATTAACATGAATTAAAATTGCTCTATGTGAAATACCTTTTGGGGTTTTTAAACGAGCTATTTTTTGTTGCATGGATGCGATTACCTGTTTGCCTATTGGCTGTTGCGAAAATTTAATTTCGCACAGATATAAAATGTTAAAACGCGTTTGAATTAAATAATCTATCTGACAGCCATCTCTTCGTTTGGTTTTGGTTTGAAAAAATGGGTTGTCATAGATGATATTTTCGGCTCTTATGCCCATAATGTTTTGTATAAGTTTGCGATTTGCCAATACTAGATTTTCAAACTGTAATCCCATTATTGTTTCCCATCCAGGTAGAGATGTTAGGGTCCTGTTTGAAAAACTATCCCTTTCTATTTGGTCTTTATAGGGTCTTACATATTTAAGATAAAAGCGAACGTAATTATCTGAAATACGATGATGGCTATGTTTAGAGCGTTTGTTGGTAGCGATATCCCAGGTATAGTCTCTGCGCACAAATCCAGCCTTTTCTAAATCGCTTAAATATTCACTAATTAATCCGCTTTTTTCTACACCGAGATTTTTGTATATAGTAGCGTAGTCAAATTTATTCTCTATTATGTTTTCTAATAACAAGCGGTAGATGTTGTTGCGTTTTTCAAATAGATCGGAAAAAATTTGTTCAAATTCATTAAATAATATTCCTCCTGGGTTAAAGCATAGTTGTTTTATATTATTTTCCGCGCTTAAAGCTGGATCTATCTCTTCTAAGTATTTTGGTATTCCTCCTGTGACAGCTAAAACTTTAAATTTTTCGTATGCTGATACCATGTTACTGTTGTTGGAGCTGTTCCAAAAATAGCTACATTCACTTAAGTATAGCTCTTCGAGTTTTAGTGTAAAAGAGATGCGTCCGATAAAGCCAGTGTTGGACATGATGTTTTTATCTATCCATGCAGACACTGAGCCACATAAGATTAAAATTAATTTGGGATTCTGTTTTAATTGCAGATCCCAAACATTTTTTAGTTTACCTAAAAAGGTAGGATCATCATGAGCCATCCATGATATTTCATCTAGTAATATTAACCGGCGGCCAGTTTTGACTCGATTTGCCAATAAATTAAATGCATCAGTCCAATCTGTGACTACTGTGTTAGGCAGTCCTAATTGAGTCACAAATTCATCGCGTTGATCTTGCGCTGTTATCTCTAATGTTGGTGGTAATCCTGAAAAGGGCAGAAAATCTAGTTTATGCATTTTAGCAAATTCATTAACTAATGTGCTTTTTCCAACCCTTCGCCTGCCCTTTACTATTAATAGGCTGGACGTAGTTTTACGCAAAAATTTTGTTAAGATTTGTAGCTCTTTTTTTCTACCGATAAATTCGCTCATAAGCATATTGTACTTCACCAAATCAGCAAATGTCAAATTGGTGAAGCGGAAGCGGTCTATGTTTTGCTTCACCAAATCAACATTTGTCGATTTGGTGAATCGCAGGCGTAACCCAAAATATCGTTGCACTATAATTCAACCAGTTATAGATTTCTGACTTTAATTACTGTATATTTATCTAATATAAAATTTGTGGATATTTAAGACATTATGGCTGAAGATGCTACTAAATTAGTTGCCTTGCGCAATCTATTTTATCGCGATAACTATCGTAGAGTTATGTTGGCGCTGTTATTTATGATTGTTGTTAATGCTGGATTGGTCGGCGTAGTCTATTTTTTACTTACCCATAGGCCTGCACCACAATATTTTGCGACTACCAGTGATAATAAAATCATGAAGTTACATCCTCTGAATCAACCAGTTGTATCCGCCGCAGTGTTGTTGCAATGGGCTAATCGGGCTGCAGTTGCAGCCTATTCATATAATTTTGTGAACTATCGGCAGGCGTTACAGCAGGTGCAAAATGAATTTACTCCTGATGGATGGCGTAATTTTGAACAAGCTTTAAAGAATTCGCGTATGCTAGAGACTGTAACCGCCAAAAAATTGGTAGTGTCAGCTGTGGCAACTGGAGCACCTGTCATTTTAGACCGGGGAGTGATTAATGGGCGCTATGTTTGGAAGGTTAACAT
>JAGLXC010000246.1 GCA_023133095.1 Gammaproteobacteria bacterium
ATGGGTGCAGGCAACACAGCATAAACTTCAATCGCGAAGGGTATATTTAAATCATTATTCCAAATATGTTACTATCATCATATGAAAAATACAGATTTATTAGCAAGCTACAATAGGCTCGCATCAGACCAGAAAACTATTCTGGAGTTAAAAACCCTTATTTGCCATCCTTTCAATAGCTATGAGTTATCTCAAGCTATGCGAAAGAGTGACCTAAAAAGAGAGTCTGGAGAATGGTTTAATGCTAAAAATATTGATGACATTATTAGAAAGCTGAAAAAACAGTCTCTATTAGAGCCAGAAAATAATACTTGTAATCTAGGTATTGCTCATGATGTTATGAAGCAGGCTGTGAAACGATCAGAGCTTGCGCCTGTGTTGGATCGAGTCAGGAAGAAAAGGCAGGTTAAAAACGGTTATTATTCTGTCAACTATGAACATATGTTTCGTGATTGTCGAATTTTACTATATTTACATGAATATGAAGAATTGCAACAATTTGTTCGCGAAACGCTTAATCCTTTTTATGAGCATTTGATCACCAGGCTCTGGGGTGACCTGTTTTATGAGATACCGATAGATATTGATTGGTTAAGAATGTTGCCTGTAGAGTGGCAAGAGCAACTTGTTCGTATTCAGGCTGGAAGAGCTTTTTTCGGGTTAAATAATTGCGATGTTTTAATGGCGTATCTATCTACCTCTGAACTTGCGGTAAAAGAGTCTTTGTTAGCAGAGTATTATTTGTTAACAGGTAACTTTAAAGAGTTAGCATCACAAATAGATAGACTTGATGACGCTTTTTGTAAAGCCTTATATCAGGCAGCATTAGATTTTTGCTGTAACCGACTGGAAGAGGCTGTAGCAGGGTATAGTCAGGCACTAAAAATATTCCGTAAGAATATGCAAAAACGGAAAATATTTTTTGATGGTTATGATGGGGTATTTTTTGTATTAGCCTTGTTGGCTCTTGATGCTCCTCAACATAAAAAACTCGCTACGGAATGCATTGGCCTAGTATTAAATCGCTCTAAAGATAATGAGTATATTTCTACTTTCCGCATGCTGAATAAGTTAAATGGAGCAGTTACAAAAGATAGTGTAAGTTCTATTTTGGCCAGCGATAATTCTGGTTCGGCATTTGCTACTATCTTATTCAATCTTTTTCTTTGTTTGTTAGCAGATGACTCCGCGGCTCCGAATATTCCATTGCTAGAGGAGATATTTAATGTTGCTGTGGATAATGGCTATCATTTTGTGGCGTCTATATGCGCTGAAGTTTTGTCTCAGAATGAGATTAAATCAACTCAGTATCAAGATTATTTGCACCAACATGGTGGCAAGATAAGACTGTTAGATCTGTTAGTTGTAAAGTCATCCTGGGAGCTAACTTTAGAACAGTTGGCGATGGTAAAGAGCGATTTTGCTGGCAAGCAGGTAGAGGCGCCAAGGCGTTTAATCTGGCAGATAAATTTAGATAATAGATATGATAAGTTGCTCTATCCTATTGAACAAAAGTTATCTAAAAAAGGTGTATGGTCTAAAGGCAAAAAGGTATCTTTTTATCATTTGCATGATAATGATCTGCCATATTTAACTGAACATGATCGTAGAGTGTGCGCAGTATTACCTTATGAGAACTATTATTATTCTGAAGAAAATGAGCGTAATGTTCTATTAGCTCTGGTAGGGCATAAGCAAGTCTATGACTATAACAATCCTTCCATCAAGCTTAAGCTTGATGCTGCAACCCCAGAGTTAATCGTTACCAATGTCGGCGATGATTTTCATATAAAGTTATCAGTTATAGCTAAGGATCCTAAAGCAATAGTGATCAAGGAATCTGCTAATTGTTATAAAGTAACTGATTTTAATAAGCAACATGTGAAATTAGCAGAAATATTAACGCGAGATGGGTTGATTATGCCAGAGCAAGCTAGAGATAAGTTGCTAAATATGGCGGCTCAATTATCTGAGATGTTGACAGTTTATACTCCAGTGGCGTCGCAAGATATTCCATGTTTGACAGCATCTACAGTGCCAGAAGTGCAGTTATCACCCTGTGATGAGGATGGGTTGTTTTGCGAAATAGGTATTAGACCTTTTAGTGATTTTGGTCCTGTTTGCGAGCCAGGTATTGGCAGCCCAGTAATTATGACAGTGCATGAGGGGCGAAAAGTTCAGGTGGCGCGAGATTTGCAACAGGAAACAGATAATATGTCTGGCCTGGCTAAACCCTGTCCTATTTTAGCAGAGAATATTAAAAAAGATGGATTGGTATCTGGCGCAAAAAAATGTTTGCAGTTATTAGCAGAGTTGCGTTCCTATTCTGGCCCGCTAAAAATAGTTTGGCCACAAGGAGAACGATTTAATGTTAAAGCCTCTCTATCTTTTAATAATTTACATTTAAGAGTGAAGCAGGAGCAGGATTGGTTTGCTATAGATGGCGAAGTTAAGGTTGACAATAATACTCTTATGAGCATGCAGGAGTTGCTCGATCTATTGGATAACTCTAGTGAAGATTTTATTCAATTAGGCGACGACAAATTTGTTTCTCTCACTGACCATTTTAAACGAAAATTATTGCAGCTAAAAAATGTAGCTAGTTATGATGGTAAAAGTTATTTAGTACATAAATTAAGTGCTGGAACTGTAGATGATGTTATTGATCAGTTTGATCATGTCGAGTTAGATGCAGCGTGGCAACAACAGATCGAGAAAATAAAAACAGCAAAAAAGCTAGAACCAAAATTGCCGGCTCAATTAACAGCAGAGTTGCGGCCATATCAACATGAGGGTTATAAGTGGTTATGCAGATTGGCTAATTGGGGTGTTGGTGCTTGTTTAGCAGATGATATGGGGTTGGGTAAAACAGTGCAGGCGATTGCTTTGTTGCTTAAACAAAGCAGTAAAGGGCCTAGTTTAGTGGTCGCTCCAACTTCAGTTTGTCATAACTGGTTGCTGGAAATTAATCGTTTTGCGCCAACGCTAAAGGCGCATATCTTTGCTGATCATGATAGAGGTAAACTGATCAAAAATGTTGCTAAAAAAGAGGTTGTTATTTGTAGCTATGGATTATTGCAAAGTTCTATTGAGCTGTTAAAACAAGTTGATTGGCAAGTTGTTGTGTTAGATGAGGCCCAGGCAATTAAAAATTCTAGCGCGAAGCGAACTAAAGCTGTGTGGCAATTAAATAGCAATTTTCGATTGGCGTTAACAGGAACTCCAATTGAAAACCATTTAGGCGAGCTCTGGAGTCTATTTCGATTTTTAAATCCAGGCTATTTTAGCACTGAAAAGGAGTTTTTTCAGCGCTTTATTGTTCCAATAGAACAACAAAAGGATGAAGGCATGCGAGAGGCATTAAAAAGAGTAATTCAGCCCTTTATCTTACGTAGACTTAAAGGGGAAGTGTTAACAGAGCTGCCACCTAGAATTGAGCAAACAATAGAGATAGAGCAGTCAGATCAAGAAAAGGCTTTTTATGAGTCAGTTAGAGTCAAGGCAGTAGATAATATAAGCAATATGCAAGAAGAGAATGTAGGTAAGAAAAAAATAAAAATTCTGGCTGAAATTACTAAATTGCGCCAGGTGTGCTGTCATCCTACATTAGCATATAAAGAGATGAATATAGAAAGCAGCAAGCTGAAAAAGTTTTTTTATCTGTTAGATGGTCTTATAGAAAATCAGCATCGCGTTTTGGTGTTTAGTCAGTTTGTGCAATATTTAACGTTAATTAGGCAGGCATTGGAGCAAAGAGAGATTAAATATCAATACTTAGATGGCCAAACTCCAGCTAAGAAGCGGAAAAATATTATTTCTGCTTTTCAAGATGGTACAGATAATGTATTTTTGCTAAGCTTAAAAGCAGGTGGGGTTGGCTTGAATCTAACAGCTGCAGACTATGTTATTATACTTGATCCATGGTGGAACCCTGCGGTCGAGGATCAAGCTGCTGATCGTGCCCATCGAATAGGGCAAACTAAGCCAGTCACTATTTATCGGTTGATTACCAATAACACCATTGAAGAGAAAATAGTGCAGTTACACAAATATAAAAAAGATTTGGCTAGCGATCTATTAAGCGGCACTAATGCTAGTGGCAAGCTGGGCGAGGACGAGCTCTTGCAGTTGATTCAGGGCAGGTAGAGAAGCAAAGGCTTTGTATTTTGCCTTTATAGAAAAAGAGAAAAATAAGTGGAAGATGTTAAAAAGAAATTTTCTGATAATAGTGCAATACAAGAGTATGTGCCAGATAGATTGTTATATATAGATAAGGATTTTTTGTGTCTTGGCTCTAGTGATTACAAGATACAGCTTGCCCCCGCAGAGGTGCGGTATTTAGATATTATATTGTGTCATGGTGTTGAAGAGAGAGATGAGTCAATCCAGATTATTTTGGATCGGGTCCGTTCAATATTGGATAGCGCGGCAGGAATAGCTGCGAATGCGTTGGATAGAACTATAGCAATGTGCTTAACTATATCGTAATCGCCATATGTAGGGGAGGAAACAGCATTTTTTGCAAAAGAGGTGATTGTAAAAAGCACAGGTATACAAATACGGCAGCTGCTTCAACATCCAACGAGCAATAGAGATAAAATATTGGCAAAATATTATGGTTTGCTACAGGGGCAGCTTAGTATTGTGGAAATCAGGCCGTTTATTGAGCAGATTGATAATGTTGATTTTGTTTATAGGGTTGCCTCTCTTCTGTTTTCTTTTCTTAATATCGTCTTGGATCTGTATGAGAAAAACATAGATCTAGGCGCTAACGTTATTATCTATATATGTTGTATATCTGTACCAATAAAAGAAATAATAGCGAAACTGAGCCCGTCAGAAGAGTTGTTTTACGTTTTAGCAGGATTTGCAGCAACTATTGCAGGTGTCACGCCAGCACCAAGATCAGCTGAGGAGATGAGGGTATTATTTATTAATACCAGACGCAGGTTAGAGGGGTGGCTAGAGTTATTTAATGATGCTCCTGCGCCTGCTGCATCTAAAATCATACTAGTTAGCGCCGAAAGCCGCTGTCAATGTCTGGAATATTAATTGATGTTTGATGTTGACAACTGCCCCAACGGGGCAAA
>JAGLXC010000247.1 GCA_023133095.1 Gammaproteobacteria bacterium
AAGAAAAAAACTAAACAAAAGGAGGGCAATATGGGCAATTAACAACCAAAAAAATTTGGCAGAGATTCGGTAATTATAACTGTCCCAGCTCGGTCTTTATAATTGTCCTTGTACATCATATTCTCGTTGGGATAAGATTATTTCTGTAGTACCTGTGTTTAGATAAATCTTTTTGGCCTTTATTGAGTCACTAAAGGTTTTATATAAGTCATTGCGTTTTAATGGTTGCTTATCGGTTTTTGGTGCCATTAAGCGTTCTTTTGACGCTTGTGTTATTAATTTAGAGGCTTTATCTTTAAAATATAACAAATATTGTTCTAATAAATCCAAGTTATTGAAATAAGCATCAATTACTGCACTGTTGCTAGCAGGAGCAGCTAGATTGAAAAGTTCTAAATACTCGGTATTTTTGTTACATAAAGTGATGCCATTATGTAATCCAAAATAAGTGGCAAAATCGTTTAAAATTTCTGGTGGGGCATAATTATTCCAAAGGTGTATTCCAGCAGAGATAAGCGGCCCGCAAAAAGTGTTGTTTTTCATTATGTGGTGATGTAATGCTTTTTGGCAAGTTGTTAAGTGAGCACATGAACCATTATGATAATAGCGTGACATAGAAAATAGATTAAGATTTAGATTATCAAATAATGGCTTACATATTTCTTGCATATCAGCCGCAGCGGTATATGAGATGTGTTTTGTGATAATATTTTTTATTTCCATAACAAGATAGTCCCCCAGCGAAATTTTTAGAAATTCATGAATATCATTTTAGCTTATAAAGCCATTATAACTACTATTATTTTTAATCATGCAATGATTAGCGCATATTTTTTCTAATTGAATTTGTCGTTTTCCTCTTGGCCTTGTCTGGATTGGCCGGATTTTTCATTCTCCAGACTTGCAGGGGTCCACAATCATCGTGCTTTTCAGGCGCACACTAACTAGTTCTATCTGCAGCTATAGCCAGAGAATCATACAGAAAAATATACATATATTACTGCATATCTTTGTATTGCTAAGTATGTTGCTGTATGTTATTATCTGGAAATGAACCAAGTAATTTTTGAATGGACGATAAGAAGGACCTGGTTAACCGCAATAAGCATGGCACGCCATTCTTTGAAGCACAAAAAGCATTTCTGGATCCTCAGCGTGTTATTGCTGAAGATCTGGAGCATAGCCATTCAGAGAAAAAATATTACAAACAAAATCCGCATCATAGGCGCGGGTTATTGGCGAAAGGGGAAAAACTTATATGAATAAGAACAAAATAAAGTACACAAATGAACCACTTGGCAAAGTTAAAATACAACAGGATTTTTTGCCTAGTCCTGAAGAGTTGGTTTTGAAAGAAGAGACGGTAAAAGTAACGCTGTCACTTACTAAAGAAAGCCTTGAATATTTTAAAAAAGAGGCAGAGATACATCATACTCAATATCAAAAGATGATACGGATTCTATTAGATATGTATGCGGCACATTATGGCCGTCATACTAGCTAAGCAGCATGGCCTTTTACAGTAATTTTTTGATTTTCGCAGTAATTGAGTTCATCTGATAACCCCGCATATCTTAAATATACGTTTGCAACACTAGCTTTACAAAAGGGAATTTAGTTGGCTGTTGCGCAAAAAACATTATATTATGATAGGTTGTCAACAACAGGTATTTGTCTAAATTTTACAGATGTGCATATTATAGAAGAATACAACAATAAATGGTGATCCAAAATGAGCACACAAACAAGTCTTTCAAAAAAACAAAATATCAACGATAAAATCTATACAATTCGTGGCGAACAAGTCATGTTAGATCGTGATTTGGCTGAATTATATCAAGTGGAAACAAGAGCATTAAAGCAAGCTGTAAAGAGAAATCAAAAAAGATTTCCCCATGATTTCATGTTTATATTGGATGAGTCTGAAATTGACGTTTTGGTGTCACAATCTGTGATACCTTCACGACAAATATTAGGTGGAGCAAAACCATATGCTTTTACCGAACAAGGAGTGGCAAGCATTTCTGGAGTGTTAAGCAGTGATAAAGCTGTTGATGTACATGTACAAATCATGCGGGCTTTTGTTTATATGCGGAAATTTATTAAAGATAATGCTCTTCTATTCCAACGTATAGATTGCCTTGAAAAACAACAATTGATCACAGCGACCAAATTAGAGCAAATTTTTCAAGCTATTGAAGATAAAAATATTAAGCCTCAAACGGGTATATTTTTTGAAGGCCAAATTTTTGATGCTTATGTGTTTGTTTCCAAGCTTATCAAGCAAGCCAAGCAGTCTGTTATCTTAATTGATAATTATGTTGATGAGTCAGTTTTAACATTGCTTTCTAAGAGGTCGAAAAACTGTACAGCTATAATTTATACCAAAGATATTTCTAAAAGATTACAGCTCGATATTAAAAAATACAATGAACAATATGCACCAATTGAAGTTCAAGAGTTTGACAATTCCCACGATCGCTTTCTTATCTTAGATGAAATGGAAGTTTACCATATAGGCGCGTCACTAAAAGATTTAGGTAAAAAGTGGTTTGCTTTTTCTAAGCTTGAGAAAAATAGTATCCTTGAAATTTTTAAACGTCTAATCTAACTATCTAAAAATTCTTAAAATTCACATGTAAGTTATGTTTGTATAATGTTGCCATCAATTTTTACATTATTTATCGACTTTCACAGCAATTTTTTGATTTCAGCGGTGATAAGGCGGGTTAGTTCATCTGAGGTTGCTGGAGTTTGAGTTGGCTCGGCGCTAGCCTGATGCCTTTTCTTTAGCGGAGCTCCCATAACAGCCGCATGTTTGGCTAGCAGTTTCTCCATGTTATTGGCTGACAAGGGTGTTAGGGTTCCCTGCTGCTCGGCATAAAAATGGATTTTGGCAAGATGCTCTGTTAGCTCTAAGCGCAAATAGGCCATCTCTATATTGGCGCCAACTGCTAAGACTCCATTGCCTGGCAGCATGAAAACATCACAGCTCTCTAGGGCTTTGCTGACGATGATGCTGCTTTCTTCAGTACCTGGCATGGCAAATTCGACTACTGGAATCAGATCACCAATGGAGACTATTGCCTCTGGCATGGTTGGTGCTAAAGATTTGCCAACTAAGCCGCGGGCGGTTGCAAAGGGCGGATGGGCGTGCACAACCGCAGCTACATTGTCTCTGGCATTATAGGCAGCAAGATGCAAGCTGATTTCAGAAAAGGGCTTACCTATGCCTGCGATTTTTTTACCCGTCTGATCCAGGGCAATAATCATATCAGCAGTTATATTGCCTTTACTCTCCGCGGTTGGGGTTGCAAGCAGCGTATCTTCAAATTTGGCGCTGATATTACCATCATGGTTAGCGCCAAAGCCTTTTTGATCTAGCTTTTGGCAATATTTAACAAGTTGATCGGTAAGATAGTTTTTTCTGTCACCCATGATTAAATTAACCTAGTTGTGAACTGGTTCCGTTGGCTCGTATATCATTAAGCTGGGTTAAAATCTTTTGCGCAGCCTCTGCAGCAGAGTCTATCTCTGATTCTGTACCACTCATGATAAGGCGGCCTGATGCGCCATAAGGTTGGATCTGAACCAGTTTAACATTAGCGGCTTTTAGTGCCTCATTGCAAGCTATTGCTAAATAGGCAGCAGGGGTAACCTCCATAATTAATACGGATTCGCCAGCTAACACCATGTTACCGCGGGATGTACCGGTAAACATAATAGCGTGATCTTGTTCAACGCTGCGAATGATTTTATTGGTTAGGATTTTTACCTCAGCGCGATTGTTTTCGCTAAGGCCGGTTTCACGCAAGACCGCGCGGCCTGCCTCCATGACTTCACCATGATCTGCATGCTGAACCTGCATTAGGCCAAATTGACGTTCGGTAACTACTGAGCCTAATCTTACGCGCGTTGCTTTAAGAGCCATATCAATCATACGGTGAATCTCCATGGCTGGTGCAATCTCTAGCATGAGTGCTGCATCATATTCAGCTGGATCATAGACCTTATTATCTTTGGCAATAAATTGTGCCAACTGTGGTTGTAAGCTATCGATAAAGGTTAAAGTTCTTAGTTCGAAATTTATGTCTGACATTATTTGTTCTCCCATAATATTAATATTTAGTGCCCAAAGATATTGGAATTTAGTAGGTCCCTTTGGCTGATTTCTTGCCGGTTACAATTGCTACACTAGCAGAAGCTCCCACTCTATTGGCTCCAGCCTGAATCATAGCCTCTGCATCCTCTTTACTACGAATTCCGCCTGATGCTTTGACCTCCATGTCAGCTCCTACGATTTTGCGCATTAAAGCAATATCTTCTACAGTTGCACCGCCTGAGGCAAAGCCAGTTGAGGTTTTAACAAAAGCAGCACCTGCTGTTTTTGATAATACGCATGCGGTTACCTTTTCATCACGATCTAGTTCTGAAGTTTCAATAATAACTTTTACTTTGTGGGGTTTCGAGGCTTCAACTACTCGTACAATATCATCATAAACTGTTTTATAATCTTTCGATTTCAAAGCGCCAATGTTAATGACCATGTCGATCTCTTCCGCGCCCGCGCTAATTGCCTCTTTGGCCTCAAATGCTTTTGCCTGTGGTGTGGCTGCTCCCAAAGGAAAACCAACGACGGCAATAGCTTTTACACCGCTGCCGCGCAATTGTCTTGCGACTAAAGGAATGTTGCTCGAGTTAACACAAACTGTTGCAAAATGGTAACGCTTAGCCTCGTCACAGACTTTTAGCAAATCTTCGCGAGTTGCCTCTGGCTTTAATAAAGTGTGGTCAATCATGGCGGCCAATTCTGCATCTATTTGCTCGTTGATTCCTGGTTTTGCACTAATTCTGGCGGCGCCGCTATTGACAATATTATGCACAGCATCGGGTTTTTTTATGATGCAAAGACCGCAATTTATGCAGCCATCTTTAGATTCACAGCAGTCACATGCAGCCATAGTGCCGCCTGAGACCCCCATGGATTTAAGTTTTTCAGTAACACGTTTTGATATTATTTCTACTAAATTTTCTATGTTTTCAGTCATGATTTAACTCTCTAATTAATGAACATTATCTACTATACCAACAATAACCGAATGAAACGGGTCCTTTTTCGTGCCCAACAATTGCCGCGCAGTGTTACCTTCACGCTGTACTAACACCACATCGCCTGGGCCTGCTTGCACTGTATCGCAAGCTAAAAATGAGGCTCCAATATCATCGCCTTTGTCATTTACTGGTTGCACTATAAGCAATCGCTGTCCTTTATAACAGTCGTGTTTTACAGTAGCAACCACATTGCCTTTGACTCGTGCTAGAATCATGCAAATATTTCCTCTTTATCTTTTATGCCAACATCCTCGACATTAACATTATCAACTATCCCGGTAATAGCAGCGTCTACTGGCACAAAAGGGTTGTTAAGCACTAGCGATGCTTCACTTGCGCTGACCCAATGTACTAGATCACCAACTCCAGCCTGAACACTATCCACCGCTGCGATCGCAGCTCCAGCGGGTTCTAAGGCATCTGTTAAGGGTTGAATCATTAGGAGTTTTTCTCCCTCTAAGCCCTCAATTTTTTGGGTTGCGACCACTGTACCTACTACTTTTGCTAATTGCATATTTAACCTCTACCGTAAATATTTACAGCTATTCAGAAACGCCCATTGATGGCCAATCTTGAACCAAAAAATCTTCTCAGAATGCTCATTTATTAGATATAAACTCCGCTTCTTCGTCAATTTTTTTGTCCAACCTTGTCTCATCACTGGACGTTATCCGTGTTTCAGATTCACGATAATATAATTTATCACCTACCAATAGACCCCTTTGTTGATTAAATCTGGATGTGGCGCTGCAATAATTTCACTTGCCGCCAACAGCCCTTCAGCTTTTACATGTTCTGTTGCTGCCTCAATCGAGGCTTCAATGTCAGCTAAATCGCCTGTCATCACAAAATAGCCCTTGCCACCAATACCATTTGCTAGCCTGATTTCAACTAGTTTAGCGGGCGAAATTTTAGCTGCTTTATCAGCGCCAGCCACGCAAGACGCGACAGAGAAGGTTTCAACAATTCCAATCGCGCCAAACTCTGCAATTTTTGTGGTGGCGCTGACTGCTGGAATAATATCGCGATGAATATAGGGTAAAAAGAGATCATTTACCAGAAGATCGCCGCCTGCTGCGATTCCAGCATTAAGTGATTCCTCAACATCTGCTACTTCACCGGCAAAAATCACCATATATTTGCCTGGGCAAATCGGATTGGTGCTTAAAATATTTACGGGTGCTTTTTTGGCAATAGCATCCGTCGCGAAGATGCCGCGGGCTATTGATTTAAACTCTATTAAGGCTAAAGCCGGTTCTTTCATCGTTAAATACCAGTTATCTCAATCCAGTTTTCAGAAATATCAGTTATTTTGCCTGCAATCGAGGCATGATAAGTCGCCCCCAATTTGTCAGCAGGAGTTTTTGCAATAATATCACACATTCGCACTGCTTGCCCCATATTAACAGTTGGCAGAGCTGGCGCACCAATGTGTTTGGCTAATGGAATCCTGACCTGTTTTATCTTTTGGGCGCCAATATATGCCAGTTTAAAATCATATTTGGTTAGAGCCAATTTTTTCATCACTAATGGGATAGAGAGTTTGCGATGCTGAAATTCAGGCCGCGCTTTAATCTCTTTGCGCTGATGCGGGTTCTTTACCCCTTTTTTAACCAGCTCTTGCCTGTAAGCCGCATAAATTTTCCGCGGAGATAGCAACATGAAATCGCAGGCTAAGAGTTCACAGACGCCGCATTGGCTGCATAAAAATGCTGAAGTAATATGCTCCGCTGGCTCAGACTGATTATAATCAACAGTTCGCATAGTTTGGTGCGGATAGATATTATGGCCAATTAAATTGCGCGGGCATAGATCGCTGCAGCGAAAACATTGGCAGCACGCTGATTTCGATTGTTTAATCATTTGCCCTA
>JAGLXC010000248.1 GCA_023133095.1 Gammaproteobacteria bacterium
CTCCGCCCATTACTCCCGCCATAGCTAAGGCTTTACTCTGATCAGCAATAACCAGGGTTTGTTGGGTAAGCTGCAGCTCCTGTCCATCTAGCAGAGTAAGTTTTTCTTTAGTACCAGCATAGCGAACATTAATTTTAGTGTCTAATTTTGCTAGATCAAAGGCATGCAAAGGCTGCCCCAGCTCTAACATGACATAGTTAGTAATATCAACAATTGCAGAAATAGTTTTGATGTCACTACGACGTAATTTTTCTGTAATCCAGAGCGGAGTCTGGGCACTCTGATTTACGTCTCTAATTACTCTACCAACATAGCGCGGACAACCAGATTTAGCGCTTATTGAGATTGGAAAAGTATCTTTGCAGCCAGATGTTATGCTAGAAAACTTTGGCGACTTCAGCTTACATTTATTGATAGTGGCTAATTCTCGTGCAAGACCGTTAATACTAAGGCAATCGCTGCGATTAGGCGTCAATTCTATCGTAATTATATTATCATCAAGCTCTAGATATTCGCTAAGTTCAATGCCAATTGGTGCATTATTAGGTAACTCCATAATTCCAGCAGATTCGTTGCTTAAACCAAGCTCAGAGCTAGAACAAATCATGCCATATGATTCAACTCCACGCAATTTGGCCTTTTTAATTTTAAAATTATTGGGTAATACAGACCCAATTATGGCAACTGCAACTTTGAGATCAGGACGAACATTTTTAGCGCCACAAATGATGGTTAATGCTGGTTGCTCCTGTGAAATTTGTATCTGACAGATATGCAGCCGCTCAGCATTGGGATGAGTCTCAACCTGCAATACCTTACCTACCAGTACGTTACTAAAGCTACCAGCTACTGGGGTAATAGCCGCCACCTCTAAACCAGCCATAGTCAACTGTTCAGCCAACTCCTGGGTGCTGACGCTGGGATTTACCCATTCACGTAACCATTTTTCGCTGAATTTCATCTAGTAAAATTGCTCCAAAAACGCCAAATCATTATCAAACATCATGCGTAAATCATTTATGCCATAACGAAACATCGCAAACCGATCAATTCCAAGCCCAAAGGCAAACCCAGTATAGCGCTCGCTATCAACATTAACAGCTTGAAGAACATTCGGATGAACCATGCCACAACCAAGTATTTCTATCCAGCCAGTATCTGAACAAACTCGACAGCCTTTACCATTGCAGAGAGTGCATTGTAAATCCACTTCTGCCGAAGGCTCAGTAAACGGAAAGTAAGAAGGTCTAAATCTAAGCTCAACCTTTCTCTCAAAAAAGCTCTCTAATAGGTTGTTTAATATGCCTTTTAAATCAGAAAAAGTTACGCCTTCATCAACTACTAGCCCCTCAAGCTGATGAAACATAGGTACGTGAGTCGCATCAGAATCTTTTCGATAAACTCGCCCTGGCGCAATAGTTTTAATTGGCACTCCCTGTTTTTGCATAGTCCGAATCTGTACTGGAGAGGTATGAGTGCGCAGCAAATAGGGAATATCTTTTAGATAAAAAGTATCTATCGTAGTACGCGCTGGATGATGTGCTGGAATATTTAGGGCCTCAAAATTATAAAATTCATCCTCTATTTCAGGACCTGTTGCAATATCAAACCCCATAGAAACAAAAAGCTCTTCTAAACGTTGTCGTACTTTGGTTATCGGGTGCAATGTCCCTACAGTTTGCTTTCGTCCTGGCAAAGTAATATCAATTGATTCTTTAGCTAAAGATGCAGCTAATTGTGCTGTGGTTAAAGCCTGGTTGGTTTTATTGATTAGCTGCTGTAGCTCTTGTTTGGCGCCATTGATTATAGGCCCCATCTGTTTACGTTCATCAGGAGACATAGAGCCTAACTGCTTTAAAAGTGCAGTTATTAGCCCCTTTTTCCCCAAATATTTGACACGCAAATTTTCTACAGCTACCAAATCGGTAGCTGTTTTAATCTCTTCTTGAGCACTTTGAATTAACTGCTGTATATTTTCCATGCAGAAATTCTTCTAACTATAATGCAGCTTTGGCTTTTTCTGCGACAGCAGCAAATGCTGTTTGGTCAAAAACTGCTAAATCAGCAAGTACTTTACGATCAATATCAATTGAAGCATTCTTCAAGCCATTAATAAGTTGGCTATATGATAAATCACATTTTCTTGCTGCTGCATTTATGCGCACAATCCATAAGGACCGAAATTGACGTTTACGTTGACGTCTATCTCGATAAGCATATTGAGCCGCTTTAATTACCGCTTGTTTCGCTACGCGAAATACACGGCTACGAGCGCCATAATAACCTTTTGCTTTTTTTAAAACCTTTTTGTGACGAGCATGGGCTGTAACGCCGCGTTTTACTCTAGGCATTTATTGTTTCCTCACTCATCTAACTAACATTTTTTTAACTGCTTTTTGATCCGCTTTATTGACTAAAGTGCACGAACGTAATTGACATTTACGTTTGGTGGCTTTTTTCGTCAAAATGTGGTTCCTATTAGAACATCTATGCTTATATTTACCAGAAGCTGTGGCTTTAAAACGCTTTGCAGCTCCGCGATTAGATTTAATTTTTGGCATTATTCTTTACTCTCCACATTTTTTTTGCCAGGACCAACTAGCATTACCATTTGTCGTCCTTCTAACTTAGGAAGCTGTTCAATGCTTCCACACTCCTCTAAATCATGTTCCACACGTTTTAGAATGTTTCGTCCTAATTCTTGAAAGGCCATCTCTCTTCCTCGAAATCGCACAGTTATTTTTACTTTATTCCCTTGTAGTAAAAAATCAGTTGCTTTCCGCACCTTGATTTTATAATCGCCGATATCCGTACCAGGACGCATTTTTATCTCTTTAACATGTATCTGCTTTGATTTTTTCTTATTCCGTTTTTGTTGTTCAAATACATATTTCCCATAATCCATGATTCGACAGACTGGAGGAGTTGCCTCTGGAGCTATTTCTACTAAATCTAACTCTTCTGCCTCCGCCTTGATTAAGGCATCTCTGCAATCAACAATCCCTTCTTGTTTGCCCTCAGCGCCAATAAGCCGCACCTTCGGTGCTACAATCAATCTATTAATACGTACTCTTTTAGTTTTTTCTGGACTAATTTTATTTTTCCTCTTCTATCAACTCATTATTTGGTTGCTTACTTTTGTCTTGTAACATAGCAATAAACTCTTTAGCCGATAGAATCCCTAAGTCTTCACCTGCTTGAGTTCGTATTGCTACTGTCTCTGTTGCAACCTCACGTTCACCTACCACCAAAAGATAAGGCACACGCGCCAAAGTATGTTCACGAATTTTAAAGCCAATTTTTTCATTACGCAAGTCTAATTTCACTCTAAGGCGAATATTTTGCATTATTTTGGCGATTTTCTGGGCATATTCGGCCTGATCGTCAGAAATATTCATAATTACTGCTTGTACTGGTGCTAACCAGAGAGGCAGTAAGCCTGCATGATGCTCCAATAAAATGCCAATAAAACGCTCTATAGAACCAAGTATAGCACGATGTATCATCACTGGATGTTTTTTAACGCCTGCTTCAGTAATATATTCAGCTCCTAAGCGTTTAGTCATAGCAAAATCTACTTGAATTGTGCCACATTGCCAAACACGATCCAGGCAGTCACGCAAGTGAAATTCGATTTTAGGCCCATAAAAGGCGCCCT
>JAGLXC010000249.1 GCA_023133095.1 Gammaproteobacteria bacterium
GTTGATGCAATGATTACAAATTTTCATTTACCAAAATCAACTTTATTAATGTTGGTGTCAGCTTTTGCAGGTAAAGATAATATTATGAATGCCTATAATAGCGCGATAAAGGAGTGTTATCGCTTTTTTAGTTATGGCGATGCTATGATTATTTTGTAATGGTTCAGAAGGTTGAGAATAAGCTAGAACCAGGTACAATAAGTTCATGCGGTTTATTACTCTATGTATATTGACTCTATCTTTATTAACCCCGGCGTATGCTAATATGAGCAAAGTTACAGAATTTACTCTACCAAATGGCTTGAAGATTATTGTGAAAGAGGACCATCGGGCTCCGGTGGTTATCTCAGAATTATGGTATAAGGTAGGCGCAAGCTATGAGCCAGATGGCATAAGCGGTATCTCTCATGCTTTAGAGCATATGATGTTTCGTGGTACGAAAAAATATGGCCCTGGAGTTTTAAAAAAGATCATTGCAGATAATGGTGGCGATATTAATGCTTTTACTGACTACGATTGCACTGGCTATTACGAGCTGTTAGATGTGGCTAAGCTACCGCTTGCTTTGGAGTTGGAAGCAGATCGTATGCACGGTTTGCTATTAGATACCAAAGCTTTTAGCAAAGAGAAGCAGGTGATTTTGGAGGAGTTACGTATGCGGGTGTTGGATAACCCTCAGGCCCGCACCTATGAGCGTTTTATGGCAGCTGCTTTTATTGCTAATCCCTATCACAGGCCAGTGATAGGATGGCCGAGCGATATTGAAAATTTGACAGCCCAGGATTTGCGTAAGTGGTATGAAGATTGGTATGCGCCGAATAATGCTATTTTAGTTGTAGTTGGAGATGTAAAGCCTCAGCATGTCTATCAGCTAGCGCAGAAATATTTTGCTCCTTTGCCAGAGCGAGCTGTTCCACAATTAAAACCGCAGCCAGATTTATCTCCTTTAGGGAAGCGTACAGTTGAGGTGAATGTCCCTGCTAAATTGCCATGGTTGTTGATGGGCTATAATGTTCCATCGTTAAAGAGCGCAAAAAATGAATGGGAACCCTATGCTTTAGAGATGGCTGCAGCTATTTTGGATGGAAGTGATAGCGCACGTTTTACCAGAGATTTAGTGCGCGGACAGCAGCTCGCAGTTCAGGTAGGTGCGAGCTATGATCTTTATGCACGGCTAGATAGTTTGTTTGTATTAGATGGCACGCCAGCGCCAGGCCATAATGTACAGCAATTACAGACTGCATTTACGAAAGAGATAAAAGTATTGCAAACAACTTTGATTTCAAAGCAAGAGTTAGAGCAAGTTAAAGCAGGATTTATTGCTGATAAAATTTATGCGAAAGATTCAATTGCTGAAGAGGCGTCCGAGATTGGCAGTTTAGAGTCGATCGGTTTATCGTGGCGAATAGGTGAACAGTATGAGGAGCGGATAAAAGCTGTAACACCTGCGCAGATTCGTAAAGTTGCGCAAAAATATTTTACCCCTGATCATCTTACAGTTGCGACCTTAAAGCCAGAAGGAAAGTCCTAGGAGCATTAAGATGCGTAACACAATATATTCGTTAGGTTTTTTGATTATGATAACAACACCAGCTTTTGCCAAACCAGTACTAAATATAGAGCATTGGACCACTGCAAATGGGGCCAGGATATTATTTGTTGCTACCCATCAATTGCCAATGATAGATATTGAGGTTGCCTTTAATGCTGGTTCAGCTCGTGATGCTGAGTATCCTGGCGTTGCTCAGTTTACCAATGCTATGTTAGAGGAGGGCACGAAAACACTTAGTGCTGACCAAATTGCTGCTAATTTTGCGACTGTCGGTGCTCAATTTGATGCCACAGCAGGTCGTGATATGGCCGTGCTGCATTTGCGGACATTATCAGATCCAAAGTTGTTACAACCAGCGTTGGTTAATTTTGCAGCTGTCATTACTGAGCCAACGTTCCCCGAAGCTGGATTTAAGCGAGTTCAAAAACAGATATTGAGTGCATTTGCAGCTGAAAAGCAGCATCCATCAAGTGTAGCTAAAAATGCTTTTTTTAAGGCCCTTTATAAAGGGCAGCCCTATGAGCACCCTGTTTTAGGCACGCCTAAATCGGTTAAATCTTTAACTTCAGCAGCGTTGCAACAATTTTATCGTAAATACTATGTGGCAAAGAATGCTAATATCTCCATAGTTGGTGATCTTAGCTTAGCGCAAGCAAAAAAAATAGCAGAGAAACTTGTTGGTAAGTTAGCCAGTGGAGAGGCGGCTGCTCCTTTGGCAGCTATTCCAGCTGTAACCAAAAAGCAAAGCAAGCAGATAAAATTTCCCGCAGAACAGGCCAATATAATTATTGGTCAAGTTGGGGTTGCTCGCGATAATCCAGATCTTTTTCCTCTCTTTGTCGGTAATTATATTTTAGGTGAGTCTCCGCTTACATCAGAGCTATTTCAAGAGGTGCGTAATAAGCGTGGTTACGCTTATAGTGTGAGCAGTGTGTTTTTGCCATTACAAACTCAGGGCCCATTTGTGATTGTTTTGCAAACCAGAACTGATGCGGCTAATAAGGCAATTGCGGTTGCTAAAAAAACTTTAGTGACATTTGTCGAACAGGGGCCAAGCGCGCAGCAATTAGCAGCAGCCAAGCAAAGTTTGTTAGGCCATTTTCCATTAGGGATCGCGAACAATGCTCAAATTTTGGAGCAACTGAATTTAATCGGATTTTATAAGTTGCCGTTAGACTATTTAGACACCTATCGTGACAAAGTGTCTGCTGTTACTTTGCCTCAACTTAAGGCTGCCTGGCAGCACTATATTCAGCCAGATAAGATGATTACTGTTATTGTTGGTAAATAGAATGCGTATACCCAGAATATACTGCGGGGAAAAACTCCAAGTCTCTTATGAGCTTAAATTAAGCGTAAGTGCCTCCAGGCATATTTTGCATGTATTACGGTTGAAATTAGGGGCACCATTGATTTTGTTTAATGGTATGGGCGGAGAGTATGCTGCAGAGTTGTTTGCGCTTGATCAGCAACATGCAGTGGTAAAAATTAATGCCTTTATTGAGCGTGAGGCAGAGTCACCGCTTAATATTTGTTTGGCACAAGGAATCTCGCGTGGAGATAAGATGGATTACACTCTGCAAAAGGCTGTGGAGTTAGGCGTAACTAAGATTGTGCCGCTTTTTACTGAAAGGTGTAATGTTAAGTTAAGTGATGAACGTTTAGATAAGCGGTTGCAGCATTGGCAGGCGGTTGTGATCAGCGCCTGTGAACAGTGTGGTCGTAATCGTATTCCAATGGTTGTGAGTGCGCAGAATTTTACTAATTTTATCGCTGAACAACATATGCATAGCGGTATAAATCTGGTCTTATCGCACCGTGCAACTGGTTCTTTAAGTAATATTTCGTCTGAGACTAATGGCTTTACTCTGCTTGTTGGCCCAGAAGGCGGCTTAAGCGAACTAGAAATAGATCAAGCCTTGCGACATAATTTTACGGCTCTTTGCTTAGGCCCTAGAATTTTGCGTACTGAAACCGCGGGTTTAGCTGCTATAACGGTATTACAGACTCAGTTTGGGGATATAAAATAGCTAAATGTAAGACATTTTATATTTTTTTTGTAAGACATCTCTGATTCTTTCGTTTGATAAATAAAAATAGTTGTGCTTGAGCTGTTTGTTGATATTCTGGATGCCTATATTTTATATATACCTTTATTAAGGGAAGGATATTATGGATTACTTCATGGTAGAGACCTAACATCAGGACGTTAAGATGGAAGGGTTTAGTATGGAGCGCTACGGGGAGGCAGGTAACTGCCTCCCTTTTTTACTGGGGTAGCCGCAAAAGACCCAGGGCAATCGGGCCAAACGCGCCTGCGAGATGTTTTTTTGCTTCTGTGCGCATAATAATTTATCATCTTCAGTCACACTAAATAATTTTTGAGGGTAAAGAATATGTCTACAATATTTCCTGAGTCAGAATTAATCTTAAAACCAGATGGCGCTATTTATCATTTAAATCTGCATCCAGAAGAGCTGGCTGATACGGTGATTATCGTTGGTGATCCAGCAAGAGTCGCTAAAGTTTCTAAATATTTTGATAGCATAGAGCTAAAAAAGCAGAATCGCGAAATCAACACCCATACAGGAATGTTAAGAGGCAAAAGGCTGACAGTTATGTCAACGGGTATGGGTACTGATAACATAGAGATCTGTATGAATGAGTTAGATGCCCTGGTTAATATTGATTTAAAGACTCGAACTTTGAAAGATAAGTTAACTAAGTTGAATATTGTACGACTTGGTACATCAGGTGCATTGCAGACAGATATTCCTTTAGGCTCTTATGTGGCGTCAACCCATGGTGTGGGTTTGGATGTATTGATGAGCTATTATAAACGACAGTTGAGCGCAGAGGTGCAAGATCTAACCGCTGCTTTTCTTAAGCATTTAGGTGATGATGCGCAGAATATACGTCCATATATTGGCGCGGGTTCAACCAATTTGATTGATCTGTTTCAGGATAAGTGTATTAAAGGCATGACAGCTACTGGGGCTGGGTTTTATGCAGCTCAAGGTCGAGTGTTGCGTTATGAGTTAGCTATACCTCAGCTAATGGATCGGATTGAAAGTTTTTCCCATAATGGTCATAGAATCACCAATTTTGAGATGGAAACCTCAGCAATTTATGCCTTAGGTGCTGAGCTTTTAGGGCATAATTGTTGCTCAATAAATTTGATTATTGCTAATCGGCCATTGAAAACCTTTACAAAGGATCTTGATGCAAAGATGGAAGAGATGATTCAAATGGCTCTAGAAAAATTAATGAGTCTATAGGTAATGCAGACCACGCTTATTTATCCTGGCACCTTTGACCCTATAACAAAAGGGCATAGTGATTTAGTTGAGCGCTCTTTGCGGTTGTTTGACAAGATTATAGTAGCAGTAGCTGCGGACACTAAAAAAACCACTGTGTTCTCTTGTGCTGAGAGAGTTGAGTTGGCGCAAACAGTGTTGGCTGAATTTGCAAATGTTGAAGTGTGCGCTTTTTCTGGCCTCTTAGTTCAATTTGCAAGGCAAAAAGGTGCTAGTGCTATTTTGCGTGGATTGCGAGCGATGTCTGATTTTGAGTATGAGTTTCAGTTGGCAGGAATTAATAGAGTGTTCGATAAAGATATTGAAACCCTGTTTTTAACGCCATCAGCACAATATACCTATGTTTCATCCTCTATGATTCGCGAAGCAGCTGAATTAGGTGGTGATATCTCCTCTTTTGTAGAGCCAGCGGTAGAGGCAGCATTGCAGAAGAAGTTACATGGTATAAGCTAGTTTTGCAGGGATAATGCAAAAACAATTTGCATGTATTGAGGATTTTTGTTATAAAGCACCACTTGTGTTCTCAAATTTGAGGAGAGATTATGTCACAATTATGTCAACTTACTGGAAAACGGCCAATGGCTGGGCAGAATGTATCGCATGCGAATAACAAAACCAAGCGACGCTTTGAGCCAAATATACATATAAAACGCTTTTGGGTAGAGAGTCAGCAACGTTTTGTAAAATTACGTGTTTCTGCCAACGGCATGCGGACTATTGATAAGTTGGGTATTGATAAGGCATTGCAGCTCATTGCCAAACGTAAAAAGGGTGAATAATTATGGCTTCTAAAATACGTGAAAAAATAAAATTGGTTTCAACCGAAGGTACTGGTGAGTATTACACAACCACAAAGAACAAACGTAATATTACCGGTAAACTTGAAATGAAGAAGTTTGATAAAAAACTTCGTAAACATGTAATGTTTAAAGAGGGCAAAATAAAGTAAGGGCACCCCTTGCCGGAGCCAGATAGTCCCCTTGCAGGTGTTCTGCGGATACATCGCAAGGAGATCTTCTCAAATTAAGGGTTGAGTTTTTGCTATTTTGATCTATAATAGCTGGATATTAGTTTTGGTTAAATAAACGTAAACGACGCGGGGTGGAGCAGTCTGGTA
>JAGLXC010000025.1 GCA_023133095.1 Gammaproteobacteria bacterium
TAAAGTGGTAAAACCCCAGGTTTATGCAGGTTTATATCCTATAAGCGCAGATGATTTTGAAGCTTTTCGCGAGTCTTTAGCCAAGCTTAAATTAAATGATGCGGCATTGAATTATGAGCCAGAGACTTCGCAAGCCTTAGGATTCGGTTTTCGTTGTGGTTTTTTAGGCATGCTACATATGGAGATTATAGTAGAGCGACTGCAGCGAGAATATGATATGGATCTAATCACTACTGTGCCAACAGTGGTGTATGAACTTGTAAAACAGAATGGTGATATTTTACATATTGAAAATCCTGCACTATTACCGTCACCAGCTGATATAAAAGAGTTTCGTGAACCAGTTGTTAAGGCGAATATATTAGTTCCAAAAGAGTATGTTGGTAATGTTATGACCCTTGCGCTAGAGCGGCGCGGAGTGCAAACTAACATGCAGTATGTGGGTAATCAGGTTGCTTTAAGCTATGATTTACCGATGAATGAAGTGGTATTAGATTTTTTTGATCGGTTAAAATCGGTAAGTCGTGGTTATGCATCCTTAGATTACTCCTTTACTCGATTTCAGCCCGCAGACTTGGTGAAATTAGATATGTTAATTGGCGGTGAAAAGGTAGATGCTTTAGCATTTATTGTACATCGTGATAAGGCATATAGCAGAGGTCGAGAATTAGTGGCAAAGTTAAAAGATATAATTCCACGGCAGATGTTTTCAGTAGCTATTCAGGCTGCAATTGGAGCGCAGATAATTGCCAGGCAAACAGTTAAAGCACTGCGCAAAGATGTAACTGCTAAATGTTATGGCGGTGATATATCGCGGAAACGTAAGCTGCTGGAAAAGCAAAAAGCTGGTAAAAAGCGGATGAAAAAGGTTGGCAAGGTTGATATTCCGCAAGAGGCCTTTTTAGCAATATTAAAAACAGATTAATTATTCAGCACCAGGCTTGAAGATGGTAAACGGCCAGTGATGAGGCAAGGTTGAACAAAAAAATGGACGACAAAGCGGAGTTTATATTTAATAAATGAGCATTTGGAGGAGATTTTTTTGTTCAAGATTGGCCATCAATGGCTGTTTTAAAGATAGTGTAAATAGTACAAAGCAGATTAGGAGAAATAAATGCACAACATACATATAGACTTCCCCTTGATATTAACCCTTTTAGTATTAATATCAGGAGTTATTGCCTTACTTGACATTATATTTTGGGCTAAAAAGCGCAATAAAAAACAGAAAAAACCAATAGTCATAGAGTATTCGCGTTCGTTTTTTCCGATCTTATTAATTGTATTAGTAATTCGCTCTTTTTTAATTCAACCCTATCGAGTGCCGACTGGTTCATTAGAGCCAACAATTTTACCGGGCGATTTTATTGCAGTTAGTCAGTTTGCTTATGGGTTACGGTTGCCAGTATTAAACTATAAAATAGTAAAAATTGGCGAACCCAAACGTGGCGATATCGCACTATTTCGTTGGCCTGAAAATCCATCAATTATTTTTATTAAACGAGTTGTTGGTGTTCCTGGCGATCACATTGTCTATCGTAACAAAATTCTTAAAATTAATGGGGTGATTGCAAGACAGAAATTAATTGGTAATGCCTTAGATGTTGAGCCAGATAGCTTGCCGGTTCCAGTACAAAAAAAGATGGAGAATTTATTAGGTGTGAAACACTCTATCTTTGTACAGAATCAAGGCGGTGATCTTAAAACTGTTGATACTATAGTTCCAAAAGGATTCTACTTTATGATGGGAGATAACCGTGATGCAAGTGACGATAGTCGCTATTGGGGTTTTGTTCCAGAACAAAATTTAGTTGGTAAAGCGTTTGTCACCTGGATGAGCTGGAACTCAGAAGGCCATAGCATTCGTTGGCATAGAATCGGTAAAACTATCAGGTAATAGAGTATGGTTGAGAAGTTAGAGCATGATCTAGGCTATAAATTTAAGGATCAAAAAATATTAGATATAGCATTACGCCATCGTAGTGTAGGTAAAGAAAGCAATGAACGGATGGAGTTTTTAGGCGACTCTATTTTGGGTTTTACTATAGCGGCTGCACTATTTCAGCTCTATCCAAAATATAGCGAAGGGATTTTAAGTCGATTACGCTCTAATTTAGTAAAAAAAGATACTTTAGCTGAATTAGGGGTGGAGTTTAAGCTTGGTGATTATTTGCAGTTGGGAGTAGGGGAGCGGAAAAGCGG
Source organism: Gammaproteobacteria bacterium (assembly GCA_023133095.1). Classification (GTDB taxonomy): domain Bacteria; phylum Pseudomonadota; class Gammaproteobacteria; order UBA9339; family UBA9339; genus JAGLXC01. The sequence goes on from JAGLXC010000025.1 coordinate 2,203, forward strand.
TGGCTTCAGGCGTGCATCTATTTTAGCTGACGCAATGGAGGCAGTCATTGGAGCTATTTTTTTAGATAGTGATATAACTATCTGTCAAAAACAAATTTTGCGATGGTATGAAAAACGTTTAAGCGGGTTAACGCAAGTTGGGCAAAAAGATGCTAAAACAGAACTACAAGAGCTAATACAGGCTAAAAAATTAGCATTGCCGCTCTATGAAGTAGTTGAGATGATTGGCGAAGCCCATAATCAACAATTTTTTGTTTCTTGTCAGGTTGCAGAATTAGATATTATTACTAAAGGAGAAGGTTTTAGTAAGCAAGCAGCAGAACAAGATGCAGCGCAGCAATTTTTACAAGAGTTGAAAAATGAAACAACCAAGTAGTATTGAGTTGTCTGCTATCAAAGAAACCTGGCAGATTACGCATAAATCGATTTTGTTAGGTCGTGCAGAGGCTAAATATCTGGATACTAAT
>JAGLXC010000250.1 GCA_023133095.1 Gammaproteobacteria bacterium
CGTTGGGCTCATAACCCAAAGGTCATAGGTTCAAATCCTGTCCCCGCTACCAATTCTTGAATAGAGAGAGTTGGACATTGAGATAACGTAGAGAATGGGCATTGTGCCCATTTTTTATATGGGTACAAAGATGGATAAGAGGCTAACAAGCAAAATATGTGAACTAGTTACACCTGTGGCTGCAGAGTTAGGGTGTGAGTTGTGGGGTTGCGAGTTAGTCGGTCTAGACAAGCATAAAATTTTAAGGATATATATTGATTCTGAAGCGGGTGTAACACTTGATGATTGTGCCAGGGTGAGCCATCAAGTTAGCGGGGTATTGGATGTTGAAGATCTGATAACTGGTAATTATGACTTAGAGGTCTCTTCACCTGGCATAGATAGGTTATTGTTTAAAGAGGAGCATTATCAGAAATTTATTGGTAGTTATGTGCGAATTAAATTATTGGCTTCTCAAGATGATGAACGACGTAATTATAAAGGGCAGATTACAGCGGTTGCTAACAACGAAGTTATCCTTTTGGTTGATGATGCTACTGTGGTTTTGCCAATTACTAATATTGAAAAGGCAAAGCTAGTATTAGACTGTTGATCTTATATCCACAGGGTATAATAAATATTGAGGTTAAAAAATTATGAGCAAGGATATATTATTAGTTGTTGATTCTGTATCTAACGAAAAGAGTTTAACCAAAGAGGTTATTTTTACTGCTATAGAGTTGGCTATAGCTTCCATAACAGAGCGGCGTTATCATCCTGACGAGGTTGCTATTCGGGTCACAATTGATCGTGATTCTGGTGATTATGAAACTTTTCGTCAATGGACAGTTATGCCTGATTCAGATGGAGAGGATTTAGAGTTTCCAGCCAAAGAGATAGTCTTAAGCGAAGCTAAAAAGTTGGATTCTGAATTAGAGGTTGGTGATATAGTTGAAGAAGCAGTAGAGTCAATTGATTTTGGCAGAATTGCAGCACAACAGGCAAAGCAAGTGATTTTGCGTGAAATTAGACAGGCTGAACGAAATGAGACAGCAAGGCAATATAAAGAGCAGATAGGTGCTTTAGTAAATGGTACAGCTAAACGAGTAACTCGCGAAAATGTTATTTTAGACATGGGTGACAATACTGAGGCCATAATTCTTAGAGAGGATCTTATTGCGCATGAAGCTATTCGAATAGGCGATCGAGTGCGAGGGGTTTTAACTGAAGTTTCTGATGAACGCCGTGGGCCACAATTAGTAATGAGTCGTGCTACGTCGCAGATGTTAATCGAGCTATTTAAGGTTGAAGTTCCAGAAATTGGCGAAGAGGTTATCGAAATCAAAGCTGCTGCACGCGATCCAGGTTCACGTGCTAAGATTGCGGTAAAAACCAATGATGGTCGAATTGATCCTATAGGAGCCTGTGTTGGTATTCGTGGCTCTAGAGTGCAAGCAGTTTCTAATGAGCTAAATGGTGAGCGTGTTGATATCGTTTTATGGGATGATGATCCAGCTCAGCTGGTTGTTAATGCTATGGCGCCGGCAGAGATTGCATCTATTGTTGTAGATGAAGAGACTCATGGCATGGATATTGCTGTGCGTGAGGATCAGTTAGCGCAAGCTATTGGCCGTGGTGGTCAGAATGTGCAGTTAGCTAGTAAATTGTCAGGTTGGATGCTGAATGTTATGACAGAAGCAGAAGCAGAGCTGAAAAGCAAAGATAAATCGAGTAATTTGCAGCAACTATTTATGGAAAATCTGGATATTGATGAGGGTTTTGCTGAGATATTAATCCGTGAAGGGTTTAGTGACTTAGAAAGCATTGCTTATGCGCCAGTAGAAGAGATGTTATCTATTGATGGTTTTAATCAGGATGTAGTTGAAGAATTACGTAATAGAGCTCGTAATATTTTACTAAGTCAGGTTTTATCCGATAAAAATAAAGTTGGTGAAGTTGAGCCAGCCGAAGATTTGTTAGATTTGGAAGGCATGACCAGGCATTTGGCTTATGTTTTGGCAAGTCGTGGCATTGTTACACGAGAAGATTTAGCAGAGCAGTCAGTTGATGAGTTGGCTGATGTTGAAGATTTAAGCCCTGAACAGGCAGCTGATTTAATAATGAAAGCGCGAGCCCATTGGTTTGCTTAGCGAGGTTAGTAGAGTATGGCAGGAGTAACTGTTGAACAATTAGCAAAAGTGGTTGGTATTTCCGTAGAGCGGTTGCTTACCACGTTGGAAGAGGCGGGTGTTAAGCTTAACTCTGCTGAGCAGTTGCTTACTGATGAGCAAAAACAGATTTTGCTGAGTCATTTAACCAGCACTGCTAAGCCTAAAAAGATGACTTTAGGGTTAAAGAAAGGCGCAGCTGAAAGCAGTGTTAAAAAAAATACAATTAGTGTTACTACCGTCAGGAAAAAGCGTCAAACAGTTGCGAGTGAATTTGAAGAGATAAAAATTCGGGCTGAGCAGGAGAAAATTGAGAAAGAGCGTCTGGCATTAGCTAAAAAAGCAGCAACCGAAGAGGCGGCGAAGCTTAAAGCTCAGGCAGAGGCTAAGGCGCAGGAGGCGTCAGTAGAAATAGTAGCGTCAGAAGTAGTTGAAGTTCAAGAGCCAATAGTCGAACCGTCACCCGCTGTACCGCCTAAAGATGAGGTCAAGAAAGCCTTTAAACCGAAAAAACCTGAAAAAAAGGCAGTTAATCGTGAGATTCAGGTCTCTAAATCAGTAAAACGAAAACATAAGAAAGAGGGTAAGCAAAAAAATAAAATTCCTGAATCTCTAGTGCATAGTTTTGCTAAGCCAGTTGCTCCAGTAATAAGAGATGTTAATATCCCTGAGAGCATAGCTGTTAGTGAGTTGGCGCAGAGAATGTCAGTTAAGGCTGCAGAAGTAATCAAGGTCATGATGAAGATGGGTGCTATGGCTACCATTAATCAGGTTATCGACCAGGATACAGCTACTTTAGTAGTAGAAGAGATGGGGCATAATCCGAAACAATTAAAAGAAAATGCCTTAGAAGAGGGTTTGGAAGGCGAAGATGCAATAGCAGCTGAAGTAACTCATCGGGCGCCAGTTGTTACAATTATGGGCCATGTTGATCATGGTAAAACCTCTTTGTTAGATTATATTCGTAGTACCAAAGTTACCTCAGGTGAGGCAGGCGGGATCACCCAGCACATTGGTGCTTATCATGTTGATACTGGGAAAGGCATGATTACTTTTTTAGATACCCCAGGCCATGAAGCCTTTACTGCTATGCGAGCTCACGGAGCACAGGTAACTGACATCACTATTTTGGTAGT
>JAGLXC010000251.1 GCA_023133095.1 Gammaproteobacteria bacterium
ATCATAACTGTCCAATTACAATTATTTAGCATTGGTTCTCTCTGCCCCAGAGGTTTAAACCCTAAAAGCTACCATCTCATATTTATGCACTTTAGCATGGGTTACTATTTTAGCGTTTTGAGCAATCAGTTGATCTTTTGTTATTAGCTGCTTAAAGGTACTATTATCAGTTATTATTATCGTAGGTTTGGTTAGAGCGTCTAATTGTTTTTGGGACTTAATAAATTGCGGCTGAAAATAGTGTTTACTGTTACTGTTAGCGCTAAGCTGTAGGTCAAAGTTATCTCTGCCGATTTTATAAAAGGCGATTGGTAGATTATATTTTTGTACTTGTTGCATAAAATTTGTGGCTGCAAATGCAGGCTTAGTTGGTGGGTTGCGAAATGCTGTAAATATGATTACATAGCTCAAGAGCGCAACTATAAGATATATTGTTATCCTGTCTTTATAGTAGCGTTTGGCTATTATGCTAAGCAAAATTGTTAGTGCTAAAGCGATTATCACAAATAGCGGGTTAAATGCTAAATAGCTATTGTGCCAGTGGCTATATAATGTCAGTGCTATGATGCTAACCAGTGCTAAATATGGCAGCCATGCGAAAATATGGATAATAATTTTTTTTACTTTGTCTATTTTGTTGTCAGCTGTATCAACCACAAAAAGAGAAGCACAAATCAAAGCTAAAGCAGGTACCATAGCAGAAAAATAGCGCGGAATTTTAAGGGTAACTAGAGCCAGGCCTACAAAAACAATGCCAGCCCAAACGATTAAATAGATTGCCAGCTGCGGTTCTGCATCTAATGGTCGTTTTTTAAAGTAGTCAGCTTTGTAGAGTAATAAAATTGTTATTATAGCTAGTGGCAGAGTAATCGAGTATCGCTGTAAGAGCAAAGGTAGATGATTTAAATAAGCAAGCTTGAAAGTTGAAAAGCGAGTTGCTGCTTGCATATTAATTACATGGGTTAAAAGTTTTTTTCCATACAGTAGGTGAATGGCGCTTACTACCGTTGCAGAACAGAGTGCCAGTAAAATAGTGCTTCCTCCAGCTAATATGAGCAGTGCTTTGTAGTTTTTGTTACAAGCATAGAAGCCAAACAAAACTCCAGCGGGAACAATCAATCCAAGTGGGCCGCGACACATGAAGCCAAATAGAAGTAACAGCGGCAGTAGCCATAATCTTTTTGTTAGTTGGTATAGCTGAGCGCTATAGGCAAAATAAAATGTAGCAGCTGTGATACAGGCAATATAGATATCAGGTTTTGGATTGCAGCTTATGGTATAAAAATCCAGAGTAAAGAGCGCAAATATTGCGCCATAAAGTCCCCATTTGTGCGAATGGATAGAGCCAATTAGATAGATAAAAACTAAAGTTAAAGCTGCGACTATTATATTGGGTAAAGTAATGCTTAATACTGTTACAGATCCAAACATAAGTGAACTAAGATAAGTAATAAATGTAGTGGTTGCTAAATAGTCAGGGTAGGGCTTGCCGTATAAAAATGGAAATAGGTGCGGGCCGTTATGCAGCATATTTTGGGCAAAGACAGCAAAGCGTGCAGTATAGGTGGTTTGAAATTCGCTGGGCATGCTTAATAGGAAAATCAAACTACTAATAACAAAGATTAATGCAGGGTATATATATGGGCGATCGCAAGGGTCGTTCCTACGTAACATACAATTATTGCGGGGATATGAGTTTTGTTTATTTGTAGTGTTGCTATTTTGCATTGTTGTGTAGATTTAGGGGATTGCTTCTACGGTATAGCGCTCTATGAGTAAGGTATCTGACCAATAATCCTGGGGTAAACCGGCTTTGAGTTTTAGATGGGAAATGAATAGTTCTGGTGTAGGCAGTGACTCCCATACCGAAGGTAAAAAGGTACCACGATGCCCTTGATCAGTGAGAATTAAGCCATCAATCCCTGGACGTAATTGCTGGATTAGATCTGTTTCAGAGCCAAAATGCATTGGTGCCGACGGGTTTAGAATGGAGAGGTGAATCTCCAGTTCTGGAAATTCAGTGTCTCTAAGTGGTCGAAATCGAGGGTCGGAAAATGCAGCAGCATAGGCATTATGTACTATATCTTGCACAAGAGGTTGATGGGCTTTAAGTGAGCCAATGCAGCCTCGTAGCTGTTTGTTCATCTGTAACGTTACAAAGCATGCGCCTTGTTTCTGGAGTTTAGCAGGGTATTCTTCCAGGTTAACAGCCATTATTTTATGCTGCGTTAAGCCATAACTTATAGAATCCGCGGCTAGTTTTAATAAAATTTGACGTTCATCTTTTGAATATTTATCCAATATGAAATGCTCCATATCCTACTACTTTATCTTTTGGGCCAGCAGTGTCGCCAGAATTGGTCAAATCTATTAGTGATACCCGTAACTTTCTGCTAGCTGCAGATAGAAGTAAGCCTAAGATTGGCTGGCAACCACAGGCGCGATCTGATTTTATTAAGGCATGGTTATAATTTAAAATTGCTTGCGCTGTGCGTTTGTCTAATAACATGGCGGTTTCATAGTCATGGTAATGGCTAAGGTCAGAGCTAATGACAATTAGCGTATCTTTTTTACCCCACAAGAGATCTAAGACTTGCGAGACTTGTTCCGCATTACTAGTGCCAACGACTAACGGTATGATGCTGAATTCTTTTAGTACAACTTGTAAAAAGGGGAGTTGTACTTCAATAGAGTGTTCTAGAGCATGGGCCTCATCGCTTACTGATACTTGCGGTAAAGGGAGAATTGATTCTAGCGCTTGATGATCAACTTTGACTAACCCTAAAGGGGTGTTAAAGCTGTCAGCCTGGGGGGCCGCAATTCCCTGGAATGAATATCGATGTGCAGGACCCAAAATCACCACGCGTTTTATTTCACTTGTGGCCTGAGACAGGCAGGCATAAGCTTTTGCAGCCGTTGGGCCTGAATACATATAGCCTGCATGAGGTGCAATAATAGCTTTTGGTATGGGGTGATCAGATTTTGCGTGCGCGAGCATGCTTAGAACGAGATTACGTAACTCTTTCGGATCAGCAGGATAAAATAGGCCGGCGACCGCAGGTTTCCTGATTTTTTGCATAGCTAATACTCCATTTAGGATGATATACTTAATTGTAGCGCAAATTTATCTAGATGAAAATGGAAATTGTAATGACAGAGTTAAATATTAACCCACATCCAGCTAAATATTGGCATAAATTAGCTAATGGCCGCATTCAGTGCGATGTTTGCCCTAGAGCTTGCCAATTAAAGCCAGGGCAGCGCGGTTTTTGTTTTGTTAGAGCCCGTGCTGGCGAGCAAATGGTGTTGACAACTTATGGTTTATCAAGCGGCATGGCTATCGATCCGATCGAAAAGAAGCCCTTGAACCATTTTTTGCCTGGTACAAAGGTATTTTCCCTTGGCACTGCTGGCTGTAATTTAGCCTGTCGGTTTTGTCAAAATTGGAATATTAGCAAGTCACGCGAAATGGATATTTTGGCTCATAAGGCTATGCCACGTGATATTGCAGCGGCAGCAGCAAAGCATGGCTGTGCTAGTGTAGCATTTACCTATAATGAACCAACGATTTTTTTAGAATATGCAATTGATACAGCCAAAGAGTGTCATAAATTAGGCATAAAAACTGTAGCTGTGACCAACGGTTACATTTGTGATGCAGCGCGGCAAGAATTTTATGCTCATATGGATGCAACGAATGTTGATTTAAAAGGTTTTACTGACAAGTTTTATAAGAAGTTGATTGGCGGCACCTTGCAGCCAGTGTTAGATACGTTGTGTTATCTAAAGCAGCATACCGAGGTATGGTTTGAGATCACTACTTTGTTAATTCCTGGCGAAAATGATTCTGCTGCAGAGATAGATCAATCAACGAAATGGGTTGTGGAAAATTTAGGACCAGATGTGCCAATGCATTTTACCGCTTTTCACCCAGCCTGGAAAATGCAGGATAAGCCGGCAACACTACTTGCAACTTTGCAGCTGGCGTGCGATATTGCTAAGCAAAATGGTGTGCGTTATGCTTATACTGGTAATATTTATGATGTTGCGGGCACCAGTAGCTATTGTCACAATTGTGGAAAACGTATTGTTGAGCGTGAGAGTTATCGCATTAGCTCTTATCAGCTTAATGCAAAAGGTGAATGTAAGTTTTGTGCTACGCCATGTGCTGGTAGGTTTGCTGAAAAATTAGGAGGTTCTAGATTTGCATAAAGTAAAATCTATATTAATAACTGGTGCCAGCAGTGGTATTGGCGAGGCATTAGCATTAGCTTATGCGAAACCGGGTATCTCTTTGTCATTAACCGGACGTAATTCTGAGCGTTTGGCTAAGGTAGCAAAGGCGTGTGAGCAGTATGGCGCTACAGTCGCAACTGCAAACATAGATGTTAAAGATGCAGAAAAGTTGCGTTCCTGGATTCTCGAGCGAGATGAGGCTGTGCCTCTGGATCTGGTAATAGCCAATGCTGGCATTTCTAATGCAGGCCAAAGTCGCACCGAAGAGTTTGACCGTGAAATTTTTAACGTTAATCTATTTGGTGTGTTAAATACAATTTATCCAGCGCTTTCAGTCATGCAAAAAAGGCAAGAGGGGCAAATTGCGCTTATAAGCTCTATGGCTGCGATGTATGGTTTTCCGCGGGCGCCGGAATATTGTGCGAGCAAGGCCGCAGTAAAAAGTTTAGGTGAATCTCTGCGCAATAAAGTTAAAAAGCAAGGCATAAAGGTCTCTGTCGTATGCCCTGGTTTTATTAAAACCCCGCTTACTGATGTTAACAAATATGGTATGCCATTTTTGATTTCAGCGACAAAGGCAGCTAAAATTATAATTAAAGGGTTAGAGCGGAACCAAGGCTTGATAGCGTTTCCCTGGCGGATGAATTCTGTCCTGTGGTTGCTTAGAGTTTTGCCACATAAGCTTGCTCAGCGTATTGCAGCATATATTTGATTAATTTCCAGCATTTTTGTGGATTTTTTGTTATAATATAATAAATTAAAAAATTAGGAGGATACGAATATGTCTATTTTAACAATATTGATTATTGCCCTGGTGGTTTTAGGGCTCTGGTTTGTCTCTATCTATAACAAACTGATTCGGATGATCGAAACAGTTAATAACAATAAAAAGCAGATTGATGTGCAGCTAGATCGACGTTACAAGGTCTATGAGTCATTAATCGAAGTAGTAAAAAAATATATGGATTATGAGCAGACCACATTGAAAGATGTTGTAGCTTTGCGTAATCAGGCACAACAAGCAGCTGTTAGTGGGGATGATAAATCCAGAATGCAGGCAGAAGATGCTATCTCTAAAATAGGTTCTGGTCTTAATTTAGTGTTTGAGCGTTATCCTGACCTAAAGGCAGACAAGAATGCTTTGCAATTGCAAGAGGAGATTGTTAATACTGAGAATAAATTAACTTTTTCCAAGCAGGCGTTTAATGACAGTATCGAGAAATATGAAGCTACGCGTAAGTCATTTGTTGAAGCGATGGTGGTAAGTATCTTGAGCAGCAAACTGTTAAAAGATTTTGTCTATTGGGGTATCTCTGATGATGACCGCAAGAAGCAAGAAGAATACACTGTTAAAATGTAGATATACCCAAAGCGATTGTATTTTAGGCAAGGCGCCAAACCCATGAGCCACCGGAGTTGATATATAATAAATGAGGATGGCGAATGGGTGCAGGCAACACAGCATAAACTTCAATCGCG